>NZ_JAXBRE020000002.1:91457-221620 GCF_047520985.2 Stenotrophomonas sp. BR163 | reverse complement strand
GGCACTCCGGAATGGCAGGGGCAGCCGGCCAGCGGCCGGCTCTACCACTTCAGGGCCGCTGCGCCAGCAGCAGGTGGAAGCATCCGGCATCATCATCGTCCGTCACCAGGAATCGGACGTGGCGGCGGGCCCGCCGGTGACCATAGCGCCGACCTCGCGGCTTGGGAAGTAGGGAAACCCCGCGTCAGGGTGATGAGGAAATGTCCACCATCGCAGTCGGTGAGATCTGGTTGTCCACAGGGGGTGTGGATTACGCGTGGGCAACTTTGTGGATAAGCCGCGACAGGCGCCACCCCCCTAGGCTGTCAAGATGGGTGGCGAAAAATTCACCGCCGGTGAGGGCGGGTGAGGGGGCGGTGAAGGTGGCCCCGTCAGCGCTGTCCCCAGCGGCGGCGCTCGCGGTAACCTGTGGGCCTTGATGCTCCGTGAGTCCCCATGAAACGTCACTTCTCGATGCTGCGCGAATTCCAGCTGGCCGACTGGTTCACCCTGGCCAATGCTTTCTGCGGCACCGGTGCGGTCTTCGCTGCGATGCGCTTCCTGCAGGATGGCGAGCGCGGCTACCTGCTGTTCGGCATGGCGCTGATCCCGTTGGCCTTCATCTTCGACGCCCTTGATGGGCGCATCGCGCGCTGGCGCAAGTCCAGCTCCACCCTTGGCCGCGAGCTGGACTCGCTGTCCGACGTGATCTCCTTCGGGGTGGCCCCAGCGGCGCTGGCCTATGCCTGCGGCATGCAGGGTGGCTGGGACTGGCTGGTGCTGAGCTACTTCGTCTGCTGCGGTGTCAGCCGCCTGGCACGCTACAACGTCACTGCTGAGGCAATGACCGGCGACGAGGGCAAGGTCACGTATTTCGAGGGCACCCCAATCCCGACCAGCCTGGTGCTGGTGATCGTGCTGGCGATCGCCGCCGGCACCGATGCCATCGGCCAGAACATCTGGTTCGGCCAGTGGCAGATCGGCCCGTGGCAGCTGCACCCGATGGTGCTGCTGTTCGCCCTGTCCGGGTCGCTGATGATCAGCAAGACCCTGCGTATCCCCAAGCCATGAGCCAACCCTGCGGAGGCCTGCGATGACCAGCTCGGCCCACGACGCCGGCAGCAGCGATTTCGAGACCCTGGCCCGGCAGTACTTCGGCGCCTGGGGCGATGCCCTGCGTCACGCGGGCACGCCCGGCGCACCGGCGGGCGACGACCCGGGCAGCTGGCAGCGGCTGTTCGACTGGTGGGGCCAGCTGCTGCCCGAACAGGGGCCGGGCGCGCCTGAAGATGCCGTGCGCCGGTTCCGCGAACAGGCGGGCAGCTGGTACGGCACCATGCAGGAGGTCGCCGCTCGGTTTGCCGGCCGCGACGCCAGCAGTGCAGAGGTGGCCCAGGCCTGGCGCGAGGCGGTGCAGGGGCAGGGCGACGGCATGCTGCAATGGATGCTGCAGGGGGCCCGCGGCAGCACCCACGCCGGTGCCGCAGTACCTGAATTCGCCGCATGGCTGCAGCAGTTCCAGTTGCAGGCGGGCCCGTGGCTGCAGAGCCCGGCATTCGGCCCCGGCCGCGAGCACCAGGCGCGCTGGCAGGCCCTGCTGCGTGCGCAGGAAGAATACCAGCAGCATTCGCGCGCCTATGTCGACCAGATCAAGCGGGCATTGGACGAGGCATTTGCGCTGTTCGAGCAGCGCCTGGCCGAGCACGAACAGCCGGGCAGCCAGCTGACCAGCGCCCGCGCGATGTTCGACCTGTGGATCGAAGTGGCCGAGGAGGCCTACGCCAAGGTCGCCATGTCCGAACCGTTCCAGCAGGTGTACGCCTCGCTGGGCAACGCGCAGATGCGCCTGCGTGCCGGCCTGCAGCGCGAGGTGGAACAGATGAGTGAACGTATCGGCCTGCCGACCCGCAGCGAGATGGATGCCGCACACCGCCGCATCGCCGAACTGGAGCGCAGCCTGCGCCGGCTGCAGGCACAAGTGGCGGTGCTAGCTGGAACCGCTGCGGTCGATCCGGTGGCGCAGCCGACGCCGGCGAAGGTGAAGCCAGCCGCCCGCAAGGCCGCGAAGAGGGCCGCGCCGGCAAAGAAGGCGGCTGCCAAAAAGTCCGAATCTCGCACCACCTCACGGGCGCGTGACCGATGAAGGGACCGCTGGGCTTCAACGCCGATGACCTGATGCAGGAGACCCTGGCCATGCAGCGCAAGCTGATGGAAGGGCTGAAGCTGCTGCCGCAGGTGGAAGACGTTGACTATGGCGTGACCGCCCGCGAGGAAGTGTGGCGCGACGGCAAGGTGGTGCTCTACCGCTTCGTCGGCGAACAGGCGCCGACCCGGCGCACGCCGCTGCTGATCGTCTACGCGCTGGTCAACCGGCCGTACATGGTCGACCTGCAGGCCGACCGCTCGCTGGTGCAGAAGTTGTTGGCGCTTGGGCAGGATGTGTACGTGCTGGACTGGGGCTACCCGGATCGCTCGGAGCGCTTCCAGACGCTGGAGGACTACCTGCTGCGCTATATCGATGGTGCAGTGGATGCCCTGCGCGTGCGCAGTCGTGGCCCGGTGGACCTGCTGGGTATCTGCCAGGGCGGCGTGTTCGCACTCTGCTACGCCGCGCTGCGCCGGCAGAAGCTGGGCAAGCTGATCACCATGGTCACCCCGGTCGACTTCCAGACGGCCGACAACATGCTCTCGCATTGGGCGCGGCAGGTGGACGTGGACCTGCTGGTCGACACGCTGGGCAACATCCCGGCCGACCTGATGAACGCCAGTTACCTGATGCTCAAGCCATTCCGCCTGAACGTGCAGAAGTACGTCGGCCTGCTCGACATCCTCGATGACAAGGCAGCGCTTGAGGACTTCCTGCGCATGGAGAAGTGGATCTTCGATTCACCGGACCTGGCGGGCGAGGCGTTCCGCGATTTCATCAAGCAGTTCTACCAGGGCAACGGCCTGGTGAACGGTACGGTGCGGATCGGCGAGGAAGCGGTGGATCTGTCGCAGGTGACCTTGCCGGTGCTGAACATCTATGCCGAGCAGGACCATCTGGTACCGCCGGACGCCTCGCGCGCGATGCGTGGGCGCCTGGGCACGGACGACTACACCGAGTCCAGTTTCCGCGGTGGCCATATTGGTATCTACGTGTCCGGCCGCGCCCAGCGCGAAGTGCCGGCCACGATTGATGGCTGGTTGAAGGCACGCGACCTGTAGAGTCGAGCCATGCTCGACCGACCTGGGGGGGATGATGACGTACCGGACTTTGTTGATTCTTGCGCCACTGCTGGCAGCACCACTTGCCCACGCCGCACCCAGTGCCGATGCACGCCGGGAGATAGCCCAGCTGATCTCCAGCCTGGACGGCTCGCAGTGCCGGTTCCAGCGCAATGGCAGCTGGTACGACGGCAGCGATGCGCGCGCCCATCTGCAGCGCAAGTATGACTACCTGCTGAAGAAGGACATGGTGGACAGCGCCGAGCAGTTCATCGAGCGCGCCGCCAGCCAGAGCAGCATGAGCGGCAAGCCTTACCGCATCCAGTGCCCGGGGCAGCCTGAGCAGACCGCGGCCGCCTGGTTCGGTGCGCGCCTGCAGGCGCTGCGTCTCCGCACGCCGTAGACATGGAGGCGGTGTAGAGTCGCGGCGTGCTCGACTGATTCTGCCCGCAAGCCGAGGAGACACCGCCGTGAACACCACGCCCAAGACGCTGTCGCGTTCATTGAACGACCGCATGATTGCCGGCGTGATGGGCGGCATTGCCCATCGCTTCGGCTGGAACCCCACCCTGGTGCGGATCGTGTTCGTGCTGGTATCGATCGGCTCGGCCGCCTTCCCCGGCATTCTGATCTACCTGATCCTGTGGCTGCTGATTCCGAACGAGGCGGATTGAACACCGCCGCCCGATCCTGGCCGCTCTGGCTGCGCGCGCTGCAGATGCTGGGCGCCGCATGGACGCTGCCCAACACACTGATCGGCCTGATCGGCGGCCTGGCTGGCATGCTCGGCGGCGCGACGCTGCGCTGGAGCGGGCGGGACTGCGCCGTGGTGTTCGATCACTGGCCGTGGGGGCCGGGCGGTGCGATCACCCTGGGCAACGTGATCCTGCATACCGGCCATGACCTCGGCATCTGTTGCCGGACCTATGCGCATCAGGCGGGGTGGGGCGTGGAGCCGCTGATCCGGCTGGACGACCACGAGCGCGCGCACGTTTACCAGTACATGGTGCTGGGGCCGCTGTACCTGCCGGTGTACCTGCTGTGCGGCGGGGTGAGTGCACGCAATCCGTTCGAGCGGGCGGCCGATCATTTCGCCCGGTTCGGGCGTGGCTGGTGGCCGTAGTTTCAAGCCAGCGGCGCAGCCCCTCGTAGCTTTGGTCGCGGAATGCCTGCTTCCTGGGGGCTGGCCGAGTGGGTGGGGCCGGCGGGGACGCCGCGAACCCATCCATGGGGGCTTAGCCGCGGCATTCATGCCGCGGACACCCCCGCGAACCCAACCCGACCGCCCTCTGACAGATGGCTGTGGCCTGCACCACCCACGGAAAAGAAAAAGAACAGCAGAAGCGGGTCGCGCGCTGCGCTTGCTCGTGTAGAGCCGAGCCTGCGCTCGGCTTCGCGACAGGGCCAGGAAGCAGCCGAGCGTGGGCTCGGCTCTACAAAAAGCAGCCGGCCAAGCTGCTTTTGCTTTTGATCTTCTTTTGTCTTCTCCGTGGGTGGCGGCAGGCACCACGAATCTGTCAGCGGCCGGGAGGGTGGGTAGGGCGGGGTGTCCGCGGCATGAATGCCGCGGCCAAGCCCCCATGGATGGGTTCACGGCGTCCCCGGCCTACCCACCCTCCCGGCCAGCCCACAGGAAACCGGCTTTCCGCAACCAACCAAACCACCCATGAGGGGCTGCGCCGTTGGCGGGAATCCCCCACCGATTCGTTAGCCGGAAGTTAAAGATCCGTAAGCATTCTGCTGCGATCCCGCAGTCATCTGCATGCAACCGATCGTCATTAGCCTTCGTGACGTTCCAGTCAGGTTCGACGCGGTAAGCTCTCCCTCGATGAGCTCGCAGCATCGCTCATCGAACGCAGTACGCAGTAGCAATTTGGAGGAAGACATCACATGGCAATCGTTCTTTATGTCGGTGGTAGCAAGGATGGCGAGAAGGGCGTGGTGCCCTACGGCTTCAGCAAATCCCGCGCCGACACCGCGCTGGGGCCGGAGTTCTACACGGAGCGGTTCATGGAACTGCAGGGTGTCGGCAAGGTCCGCCTGATGGCCCTGGAAGGCATGCGTGACGACATCGTCATGCAGCGCGCCGCCCGCCACTACCGCTGACCGTCGCAACACGCGGCAGGGCGCGCCCACCATCGCGCGCCCGCGCCGGCATCCCAGCCCCGGGCCAGTCCGAGCCCGCTCTTTGCCAGGATGCCGGCGTCCAATCCGGCTTCGCCGCTGAACCTCGCCCCCTGTCAATGGCTTGTCCGGCTCCGTCGCGGATTGCCAGAATGGGGGCTTCCCGAAACGCGGCACAGACCTGAAGCAATGCACGACGCCAAGAACGCCCAGAGCGCGCTCGCCCAGCAGATCGCCCAGACCATCGCCGACGAAATCGGTGCCCAGTCCGCCCAGGTACGCGCCGCCGTCGGCCTGCTCGACGAAGGCGCCAGCGTTCCGTTCATCGCGCGCTACCGCAAGGAAGTGACCGGTGGCCTGGACGACACCCAGCTGCGCAACCTGGAAACCCGGCTGACCTACCTGCGCGAGCTGGAGGACCGTCGCGCGGCGGTGCTGGCCAGCATCGGCGAGCAGGGCAAGCTCAGTGACGAGCTGCGCAATGACATCCTGGCCGCCGATACCAAGAGCCGGCTGGAAGACCTGTACCTGCCGTACAAGCCCAAGCGCCGCACCCGTGCGCAGATCGCCCGCGAGGCCGGCCTGGAGCCGTTGGCCGATGGCCTGCTGGCCGACCCGACGCAGGACCCGCAGACGTTCGCGGCCACCTTCGTCGACGCCGACAAGGGCGTGGCCGACGCCAAGTCCGCGTTGGAAGGCGCGCGCGCGATCCTGATGGAGCGCTGGGGCGAAGACGCCGCGCTGGTCGGTGAACTGCGCACCTGGCTGGGCGAGACCGGCGTGATCCGTGCCCGCGTCGCCGAGGGCAAGGAAACCGAGGGCGCCAAGTACCGCGACTACTTCGAGCATGCCGAGGCGCTGGCGAAGATTCCGTCGCATCGCTTGCTGGCACTGTTCCGTGCGCGCCGCGAGGAGATCCTGTTCCTGGAACTGGAGCCGGGCAGCGATGCCGAGGCTGGCCATCAGTACGCCGAAGGACGCGTGGCGCGCAAGGCCGGCATCGCCGACCAGGGCCGTGCCGCCGACCGCTGGCTGCTGGATGCGTGCCGGCTGACCTGGCGTGCCAAGCTGCACACCCATCTGCTGCTGGACCTGTTCAACCAGGCCCGCGAAAAGGCCGAAGCCGAAGCCATCGCGGTGTTCGGCGACAACCTGAAGGACCTGTTGCTGGCGGCACCCGCCGGCCCGAAGACCGTGCTCGGAATGGACCCGGGCATCCGCACCGGCTGCAAGATCGCCGTGGTCGATGCCACCGGCAAGCTGGTCGCCACCGACACCATCTACCCGCACGAGCCGCGTCGCCAGTGGGAGCAGTCGCTGCAGACGATCAAGCAGCTGTGCGCCAAGCACAACGTGGAACTGATCGCGATCGGCAACGGCACTGCCAGCCGCGAAACCGACAAGCTGGCCGGTGAAGCGATCAAGGCCGCTGCCAACCCGAAGCTGCAGAAGGTAGTGGTCAGCGAGGCCGGGGCGTCGGTGTACTCGGCGTCCGAGTTCGCGGCCAGGGAGTTCCCGGAGCTGGACGTGTCGCTACGTGGGGCGGTGTCGATCGCCCGCCGCCTGCAGGACCCGCTGGCCGAACTGGTGAAGATCGAACCCAAGGCGATCGGTGTCGGCCAGTACCAGCACGATGTGGATCAGTACCGCCTGGCGCGCGCGCTGGATGCCCGCGTGGAGGACTGCGTGAACGCGGTGGGCGTGTACGTGAACACCGCTTCGGCTGCACTGTTGTCGCGGGTGTCCGGCCTGTCGGCCACGGTGGCCGAGAACATCGTGCGCCACCGTGATGCGAACGGCCCGTTCAAGCGCCGCAAGGACCTGCTGAAGGTCGCGCGCCTGGGCGAGAAGACCTTTGAACAGTGCGCGGGCTTCCTGCGCATTGCCGACGGTGATGAACCGCTGGATGCTTCGGCGGTACACCCGGAAGCCTACCCGGTGGTCGAGCGCATCGTGGCCAGCACCGCGCGCCCGATCAAGGCGCTGATCGGTGATGGCAGCTTCCTGCGCGGCCTGAAGGCCGAGCAGTTCACCGATGCCACCTTCGGCGTGCCGACCGTGCGTGACATCCTCAAGGAACTGGAGAAGCCGGGCCGAGACCCACGCCCCGAGTTCAAGGCGGCACGCTTCGCCGAGGGCGTCGAGGACATCAAGGACCTGCGCGAGGGCATGGTGCTCGAGGGTGTGGTCAGCAACGTGGCGGCCTTCGGTGCCTTCGTCGATATCGGTGTGCACCAGGATGGCCTGATCCACATCTCGGCGCTTTCCGATACGTTCGTGAAGGACCCGCGCGACGTGGTCAAGGCCGGCGATATCGTCAAGGTGAAGGTGCTGGAGGTGGACGTGGCGCGCAAGCGCATCGCCCTGACCCGGCGCCTGGACGATACCCCCGGGCAAGCCACCAGCCGCCCGGGACAGCGTGATGAGCGCGGCCATGGGCAGGGTCCGCGCCGCGATGCAGGCGGCCAGAACCGCGGGCTGAACCGGGGCCAAGGCAATGGTGGCCGTCCCGCCGCGTCCGCGGCCCCGGCCAACAACGCCCTGGCCGAGGCCTTCGCGCGCGCCAAGCGCAGTTGAGGACCGCGTTCCCCGTCACACTTGATTCGTGGCGGGGGACTTGTCGATTTTCCCCGTGATTGCGCACACTTGCGCTTGAGGGGAGGCGTCCGGCCACCCCGCTGTTGCTGGGGAGGGCCATGACGCCAGCACCACCCGTTGCTCGTACCGGCGGTCGCAGCGCTGCGCTGCGGTCGGCGCCTGCCCGTGCCGGCAGGAGACCGGATTGATGCCGGGCCAGGGCATCCACGGCAATGGACTGCTGGAGCGCCGCCTGCAGGAGCTGGCGGAAGAGCGTCGCCGCCTGGCGATGATCATCGACGGTACCGCCGCGGGAACCTGGGAATGGAACGTGCAGACCGGCGAGATGCGGGTCAATGCGCGCTGGGCCGAGATCGTCGGTTACCGCCTGGAAGAGCTGGAACCCATCTGCCAGAAGACGTTCCTGAGGCTGGTCCATCCCGATGACATTGCGTTGTCCGATGCTGCGCTGGACGACCATTTCCAAGGGCGCAGCGACAACTACGCCTGCCTGCTGCGCATGCGCCACAGGAACGGCCAGTGGATCTGGATCCAGGACCGTGGCCGCGTCTTTGAATGGGACGGGCAGGGCAAGCCGCTGTGGATGGCCGGTGCCCATGCCGACGTCACCGAGCTGCAGCAGGCGAGACAGGACGCGGCCGAAACCCGCCAACGCCTGCAGGCCGTGGTCGATGCGTCCGATGAGGTAGCGGTGATCGCTACCGGTACCGATGGCACCATCACCCTGTTCAACACGGGTGCGGAGCGCCTGCTGGGCTACAGCGCAGCGGAGGTGGTCGGCCAGCGCCGGCTCGATGCCTTCCACGATCCGGAGGAACTGAAGGCCTGGCTGGAGCCGCTGGCCGATGCCGAGGGCAACCTTCCCGACGTGTTCGAAGCGCTCAGTGCTCGCGCTGACGGGCAGACCTACTCGCGGCAGTGGACGTTGCTGCGCAAGGAGGGGCTGCCACGCCAGGTGCGCCTGTCGATCAGCCGCATGGAAGGTGCCGATGGCGCACGCATCGGCTACGTCGGCATGGCCATCGACATCACCGAAATCCTGCAGGCACGGGCCGAGGCGCGGCTGTCGGCGGAGAAGTTCGCCGGTGCATTCACGTCGGCGGCGCTGGGCATGGCGCTGGTGTCGCTGGAGGGGCGTTGGCTGGACGTCAATGATGCGCTGTGCCGGATCCTGGGTTACCCGCGCGAAGAGCTGCTGCAGGTCGATTTCCAGCGCCTGACCCATCCCGATGACCTGCAGACCGACCTGGCCCTGGTGCAGGATCTTCTGGCCGGACGGCGCAGCCATTACCACCTTGAGAAGCGCTATCTCGACCGCGACGGCCGCATCATCTGGGCGCGGCTGTCGGTGTCGCTGGTGCGCAGCGAGCATGGCCAGCCGCTGCATTTCGTGTCGCAGATCCAGGACATCACCGCCCAGCGCAGCAGTGAGCAACGCCTGTTCGAGAGCGAACAGCGCAGCCGCATCACCCTGGATGCGGTGGCCGACCTGGTGCTCAGCGTCAATCTTGACGGCCGCATCGACTATGCCAACGCGGCCGCGGTACGCACCCTGGCCGGTGATGGCGCGCTGTCGCTGGCCGGGCACAGGGTGCAGGACGTGCTGGCGCTGACCACCGAGTACGCGCCCGGCTCGGTACTGGATGTGTCGGTACTGCTGGACCCGGAGAGCAACGCGGTGGACCTGCACGCCGACCTGCTGCTGCGCCTGGGCACGGCAACGGTGCCGGTGGACCTGACGCGGGCCTGGTTGCGCGATGACGAGGGCCATGTGCGCGGCGCGGTGTGGGTGTTGCGCGACGACACCCAGCAGCGGGCGCGGCAGCGCGAAGCCCGCCACCTGGCCGAGATCGATCCACTCACCGAACTGAGCAACCGCCGCGGTTTCGAGGTGCACCTGCAGCAGGCGATCACCCGCGTCGAGCGCACCGGGCAGGCCGCCTCGCTGATGTACATCGATCTGGACCGCTTCAAGCCGGTCAACGACACCTGGGGCCATCTGGCCGGCGATGCCGTGCTGTGGGCGGTGGCCAGTGTGCTGCGACATGGTGTGCGTGATTCGGACGTGGTGGCGCGGCTGGGCGGCGACGAGTTTGCGGTGATCCTGTCCGGGTGTACGCCGCGTCGTGCCGCACGGATCGGTGGTGAACTCCTGCAGACCCTGTCAGCGCTGTCCATTCCGTGGGATCAGCATCGGCTGCGGGTCGGTGCCAGCATCGGCATCGCGCCCTTGGCGGGGGGCATGAGCGTGGACCAGGCAGTGGCCGCTGCCGATGCACAGTGCTACCGGGCCAAGGCGCTGGGGCGCAACAACGTGCAGGTGCAGGGCGAGCTGTCGGAGCTTCCAGGCGACGATGCCGATGCCGCCCAGGACTGATCTCAGTCTGTGAGAGGACGCGCGCGAATACTGTGCGCATCTCCCCTGAAGCAGGTGAACCTATGAATGCCTGGAACCCGGTTGCGGTACGCATGTTCATCCCGGCGCTGGTCGGCTGGTGCCTGGCGCTGGCCACCTGCCTGCGCGCCGAACAGCTGCGCGGCGACCCGCACGCGCAGGCGTTGTTGCCCGTGCTGCAGCAAGGCGCGGTCGCGCTGCTGGTCCTGAGCCTGGCCTGCACGGTTGCGGCCTGCGTGTTGCTGTGGCGGCATGGCCGCGGCGACGGCGGGCGTCTCGCTGCCGGCACTACACCCGTGCCGCGTCCATCAGCAGGACCCGGCACGGTGCGCGCTGGAACGCGTTGATCTGAGGCACCAGACGCTGGAAGTGCTCGCTGGCGCAATGGATATCCAGAGCGTCGCGGTCCGGCCATTGCTCGATGAAGACGAAATGCCCGGGGTCCTTCTGGTCGACGAACAGTTCATAGCCGAGGCAGAGCGGCTCTCGCTGCGTGCATGCGACCAGCTCGCGGTACAGGGGAAGCACGGTGTCCACCGCATCGGAATGGATGAAATCCTCGGCGATCACTTTCAGCATGTCGGCACCTGCAGACGGGCCTTGCAGGATAGTGCCAGCGCATGGCCGGCACCTATCCTGGTCAACGCAATACTGCGTCCGTACTGACCAGCTGCACGTCGTGCATCTGATTGAGGTAGGCCTCGTAGTAGCCCTTGTGCGAGGCACCGACGATGGCCAGCATTCGGCTGCCAGGGTGCAGGCCCAGCACGTCGCGGATGTTGGCGACCATGCGCAGGTTGCGGGTTTCCCAGTAACCGACATACATCCGGCCGAACGCCTTGGAGGACGGCTCGACGAGCGTCGCGCCGAAGTCGCTCTGGTACGCTGCCATCGCTGCCGCCGGGCTGTTGTAATCCCGATACAGCGCCATGACGCCGCCGGGCTTGTCCAGATTGGCCACGAGGCGTTCATCGGCCTCCCGTCGCGCCCGCAAGTACGTATTGTTCCAGGCACCGGTGATGGCTGCACTGGCCGCCGCCTTATCCTCTGCCGGTGTGGGAGAATCGGCCGTGTGGTCGTCCACGGCCCACAGCCGTTCATGCCCGAGGCGGGCGGCAACGACGGCGGCGATCAGGCTGGTTTCATTGCGGCGGACCAGGCCTTTGCCGAGGATCTCGACCAGGGCCGGCGTCAGCCCATCGCCGGCTTTGCGCTCGGACGCAGGCAGGCGCAGCCATTGCACCTGCGCCGAGCCGCGTTCGCCCGCTGCCAGGAACAATGCTGCGAGCCGACGACGCTGGGTGGGCGTCGGCGCGTCGGGCCAGGTCGCAAGCAGGCGCTCGGCCTGGGCGTTCGCTGAAGGCACGTCCAGGCCGGTGGCAGCCTGCGCAGCGGTGGTGTCGAAGCAGTAGGTGGCCACGCTCTCCGCATAGCGTTCCGGGTAGCGACGCATGGAATCGCACTGGAGGCCGGACAGGTCTTCGGTGGCGATCAGCCCGGGCTTCCAGGCGACCAGTCGCTGCAGCAACGGTTCAAGCAAGGCGGGCTGGAACGACTTGGGCAGGCCGGACAGGTGGGCGGTGCCCAGTACCAGCACCTCGTTCGGTCGCCCTACAGGCGGCCCCTTCAGCTGGTCCGGCTGGAAGGCCGGCCTATAGGTGGCATCGGCAGCGAGGGCGCCGCTACTGCACAGGCCCAGGATCAGGAGGCTGGCCAAGCGTGGGAACATGCGATCTCCGTGTCAGTGAGCGTCCTGCGGTTCGCTGCATGCTGGCCATTTTCACCTGCCATGGAATCGCCCGTAGGTCATGCAAACCTTTTGCGCTTGAACTGCATCGTGCCCGGCAAGGCTATGCCCAGTGACGGCGGCAACGCGCGACATGTTCCGTGACGACACCCGGTGTCCCCGCCGAGCGTAAGCAGAATGTGAATTACATCGCGATTGTCTACCGCGTCCCTGCAGCCGCATCTGAAGTTGCGACGGACGTCGCGTAATCCGGCTAAAGCCACCGATCGCCTCGCCGATACTCCCTCTGGATCCCGCTCCAGTCACCCGCCGCAGGACCCCAGGCCGTCCCCGATGGTCGGCCCGCGCTGTGTGTTCCGCCGCTCCCAGATGCCGATCGCACCCGCAGCAGACGTTCGTGGCAGTCGCTCGAGAGGTGCCGGTCGGCACCTGTAGTCCCTGGCACCTGAAGTTGCCGCCGGGCATCCCGCCCGTCGGGTCGCAACCGCTTACCGGACACCGAGGATCAGACAATGCTCATTCCAGGCTTCACGGCGGGCGCGCAGGCACCGGCCGAGCTGCATACCCGTTGGTCGCCGTGGCGTGCCCTGCTGGGCGCGCTGGCGCCCCAGCACCGCACCGGCGCCGAGGCCGTGTCCGACGGCCGTGCCGAGCTGGAAGCCCAGGTCGCGGCGCTGCACCGGGTTCAGGCGGTCATCGAGTTCGCCCTCGATGGCACCATCCTGCAGGCCAATGACAACTTCCTGCAGGCGATGGGCTACCGGCTGGAGGAGATCCAAGGAAAGCATCATTCCCTGTTCGTCGATCCCGAGCAGGCGCGCAGCGCCGAGTACCGCGACTTCTGGGCGCGGCTGGGGCGTGGCGAATATGACGCTGGCCAGTACCGGCGCTTCGGCAAGGGCCAGCGCGAGATCTGGATCCAGGCCTCGTACAACCCGGTGCTGGACCGGCAGGGGCGGCCTTACAAGGTGGTCAAGTTCGCCACCGACATCACCGCGCAGAAGCTGCAGGCGGCCGACTCGGCCGGGCAGCTGGCGGCGATCGACAAGTCGCAGGCGGTGATCGAGTTCGGCATGGACGGTCGCATCCTTTCGGCCAACGACAACTTCCTGGCCGCCACCGGCTACAGCCTGGACGACGTGCGTGGCCAGCACCACTCGCTGTTCGTCGAGCCCGAGTATCGTGGCAGTGCCGAGTATCGCCAGTTCTGGGAGAAGCTCGGCCGTGGCGAATACGATGCCGGCCAGTACCGGCGCCTCGGCAAGGGCGGGCGCGAGGTCTGGATCCAGGCGTCCTACAACCCGATCCTGGATCTCAATGGAAAGCCGTTCAAGGTCGTCAAGTACGCCACCGACATCACCGCGCAGGTGCATGAGAACCAGGCCATGCAGCGCGCCGTGGCGCAGACCCGTGAAGTGGTGGCGGCCGCGAAGGAGGGCGACCTGACCCGGCGCGTGGCCACCGCCGACAAGCACGGGCCGATCGCCGAGCTGTGCGAAGGCGTGAATTCGCTGGTCGAGGCGATGGCTGCGATCATCTGCCAGATCAAGTTCGCCGCCGACACCATCGCCGTCGGTGCCACCGAGATCGCGCAGGGCAACAGCGATCTGTCGCAGCGCACCGAGCAGCAGGCAGCGTCGCTGGAGGAGACCGCCGTGTCGATGAAGGGCTTGGCCGAGACCGTGCAGCGAACCGCGAGCAACGCACGGCAGGCCAGTCAGCTGGCCGGTGGCGCCGCCGATGTCGCTGCGCGCGGCGGCAATGTGGTGCACGAAGTGGTCGAGACCATGGCGGTGATCAACGCATCCTCGCGGCGCATCGTCGACATCATCGGCGTGATCGACGCCATCGCTTTCCAGACCAACATCCTTGCGTTGAACGCGGCGGTGGAAGCAGCGCGTGCGGGCGAACACGGGCGTGGCTTCGCCGTGGTCGCCACCGAGATCCGCGAACTGTCGCAGCGCTCGGCCAGTGCCGCGAAGGAGATCAAGCAGCTGATCGATGCGTCGGTGGCCAATGTCGGCGCCGGTACCGCGCAGGTTGAGAGCGCCGGACGCACCATGGACGAGATCGTGCTCAACGTGCGCCGGGTCAGTGACCTGATGTCCGAGATCAGCACGGCCGCACAGCAGCAGAGCGACGACATCCAGCAGATGAACCACGCTGTCGATCTGATCGACCAGGGCACCCAGCAGAACGCTGCGCTGGTCGAGGAAGCCTCGGCCGCGGCGCGCAGCATGGAGGAGCAGTCAGCGCAGCTTCTGCAGACCGTGGCCAGCTTCCGCGTGCAGGGTGGGGCGGGGCACCTGCATGGCGCGGCGGTGCTGCGCGCGGTCTAGGCCCGGCGGTCGGAGTGCTGTTCCCCGGCCTTGTGGGTCGGCCTGCTCATGCGCGGCCTGCCAGGCTACGCCGATGCTGATGGTCACATGGGCCTCAGCGGCGGGCAGGGCGGCGATGAATTCCTCGCCGCCGTCGCGGGCCAGCAGGTCATCACTGCGTTGCGGGCAGCCGTCGAGGATCGCGGCGACCGCCTGCAGGTTGTTGGCGTCCCCAGCGCCCAGCGCTGATCGGATGCGTCAGGCAGATGGCGGGCGATCTGCAGCGCCATCGCCCGTTCGGAAACGTGGCCCCAGCTGGTGTGCTCGATCACGCCCGGCAGCGAGAGGTAGTGGGACCAGGCGACGGCGTCGGACGCCCGCAGGAGGGGCAATCGCGCGGGCAGGGCATGCTGGGGCACCTTCGCCAGTGTCGGCGCTCGGGCCCGCGAAATGCAAAAGGCCAGATCATGGACCTGGCCTTTGATGCAGTGGTGCCGGTGAAAGGACTCGAACCTTCATGGGGTCACCCCCGGCTGATTTTGAGTCAGCTGCGTATACCATTCCGCCACACCGGCAGGCAGCGTGCGAGTGTAACCGAGGTCGGCAGGCGATGCATAGTAGGAGGGCCTATGAGGGCGGTTCCTGTCGGCATTGGCCCCTTGATAGCTATACTCCCAGCGTGCAATTGCCTCCAGGAGCGGTAGCCGATGACAGTGTTGCAGGACCTGAGGGTGCTGGTGGTCGAGAACGACGAAATGAGTGCGGCCCTGCTGCAGATGCAGCTGGTGCATGCCGGTGCGGTCGTGGTTGGCCTCGCAGCGAGCGTGTCCGAAGCCCTGCAGCTGCTGGAGCAGAGCACCCCGGACGTGGCCCTGCTGGATTACCGGCTGGCCCGCAACGAGACCAGTGAACCAGTGGCTGCAGCGCTTTCATCGCGTGGCATTCCGTTCGTGCTGGCCACCGGGATGCTGGCCGAGCAGCTGCCGGCGCCGATGTTGGCCGGCCTGCTGCTGGTCAAGCCGTACCTGTCGGCTGATCTGTCACGCGCGCTGGCGCGAGCGGTGGGTCGCTCCAGCGTCAAGGCCTGAGCCGTCCGCCACGGACCGGCAGGGGGATACTGCCGACGGCTGAATGCTCGCGTCTGCGATGTTCGGCGGCAACCCCTGATCCAGGAACCCCGCCCAGGCGGAGTTTTTCAATTGCGTCCGGCGCTCAGCCCGCTTCCTTGTACACGTAACGGATCTCCTCGCGGTCGTCGAGGATGCGGTACTGGCGCGCCAGGTCATCCGGTTCGGGGTTGAGCCAGGCGTCGAGGTGTTCCTTGCGGATCGGCACTACGCCGCGGTCATGCCCGGCAGCGGCGACGTCGCTGGGAGGTGCATCGGTGATCGTGGCAAACGACAGCAGGCGGCCTTCCGGTCCTTCCCATTCCGCCCAGAGGCAGGCCAGCAACAGGTCGCGGGGCGGATCGGGACGGAATTCGAGTACCACGTCCTGTTCCTTCTCGTTGGCACCGAGGGTGCGGCCGGCGATGGCGTGGCGGGGCACGTGCTCGTAGAACGCCTGCACCACCACTACGCCATGGCGCAGTCCGAACGCACCCCGCCAGTAACCTTCCAGGCTGTCGCGCCGCGCATTGTAGGTGCCGGGGTAAAGCACGTCGTTGCGCGCCGGCTTGTCCGGCAGCCGGCATTGGTAGCGCATCGGCTTGATCACGCGCTGGCCGTTCTCGCTGACCATCACCGGTGCGTAGGTGCCGGGGAAAATGCGGTTGTCACGCGGCAGCAGCTGCACCCGATGCAGGTCTTCCAGCCGGGCCTGTGCGCGCTCGATGCGGTTGCCGGCCACGCGCAGGTCGTTGCGCGCCTTCTGCGTGGGCCGGGTGGCCAGCGTGGCATGGGCAATATCGCGTCGCTCGCGTTGCCGGGCCAGTTCGGCCTCCAGGGCCTGTTGCTCCTGCGCATGCCATTGCTGGATCTTCGCCACGATGTCCCGACCCTGTTCGGTACGCGCACCGGCGAATCCGTCATCCATCGCCTTCGGGGTCTTCGGCCGTTTCTTGCCCGGATCGTGTGCGTACAGCTCGGCGAAGTCCTCCAGCGACAGGATGGCGCCGAACTCGCGTACCAGTTTGGCGTAGTCAGCGCGGATCAGGGCGGAATAGCACATGGGACTCTGTGGGCCTGGGTCGCAGCGGCTGCGACGTGGATGCGGCAGGATAGCCCGACCCATCCGGAGATGCCGCATGAATGATTCCATCACCTGCCAGTTCCGCGAAGCCGTACCCACGGTCGAGGACTACTGCCAGTTGCGCGTGCTGGCAGGCCTCAGCGCCAAGTCCCGCGAAGCAGCCGCCCGCGCGCTGCCCAATACGCTGTTCGGCGTATGTGCCTATCAGGGCGCTGAGCTGGTGGCGATGGGCCGTATCGTCGGCGATGGCGGCTGCCACCTGCAGGTCTGCGACATCGCGGTGCTGCCGCGGTTGCAGGGGCAGGGTCTGGGCAAGGAGGTGATGCGGCGCCTGGACGGCTGGATGCAGGCCAACCTGCCGCCGTCGGCGTATGTCAGCCTGCTGGCCGATGGCGAGGCGCATCGGTTGTACGCGCAGTTTGGTTTCGCACCGACGGCCCCGGCATCGATCGGGATGTATCGGCGGTTCTGAGCCGTGGGCGGGGTGAAGCCATCCACGCATGGCGTGGATCTACCCGGGCCCTGCAGTAGATCCACGCCATGCGTGGATAGGGCCTTCCCAGGAATCACAGGCAAAGAAAAACCCCGACCGGAGTCGGGGTTTTCAAGAATTGGCGTCCCCACGGGGATTCGAACCCCGGTCGCCACCGTGAAAGGGTGATGTCCTAGGCCTCTAGACGATGGGGACGCACGAAAACTTCAAGTTGTAGATCCTTCGACGGCCTAATGTCGAAGTGGTGGAGCCAAGCGGGATCGAACCGCTGACCTCCTGCATGCCATGCAGGCGCTCTCCCAGCTGAGCTATGGCCCCATGAAACTCCGGATATCTGCCGGGAGCAGAGTCCGTTTTGAAACTGGCGTCCCCACGGGGATTCGAACCCCGGTCGCCACCGTGAAAGGGTGATGTCCTAGGCCTCTAGACGATGGGGACGCACGAAAAACTTCAAGTTGTAGAACTTTCGACGGCCTAATGTCGAAAGTGGTGGAGCCAAGCGGGATCGAACCGCTGACCTCCTGCATGCCATGCAGGCGCTCTCCCAGCTGAGCTATGGCCCCGTGTTACCGAGCCGCCTATGATACCTGCGTGTTCACATTTGTGGAAGCTTTTTTTGAACTTTTTCGTCCCGGTTCAACCGTTGCCACCAAGGGCAGGGGAACCGCAACGCCACAACCTGAATGCCGGTAGGCGGTGAACAAAAAAGACCCGGTTATCGGCCGGGTCCTCGTTGTTCGTGATGAGTGGCGTCCCCACGGGGATTCGAACCCCGGTCGCCACCGTGAAAGGGTGATGTCCTAGGCCTCTAGACGATGGGGACGCAATTCTCATCAATGTTCCTTAGCGACCTTTCGACGGCCTAATGCCGAAAGATTGGTGGAGCCAAGCGGGATCGAACCGCTGACCTCCTGCATGCCATGCAGGCGCTCTCCCAGCTGAGCTATGGCCCCACGTCGCTGAGGAGCGAAATAATAGCCTTGCCCCAGAGGGTTGGCAAGCATTTGTTGCACTTTTCTTCACGCGCGTTGCGAAGGGAACGACGATCGCACGTACTTAGTCGGCGCCGTCGGTCAGCGCCGCCAGGATTGGGCACTGATCCAAGGTGCCGTGGCCGGGGCAGGCGTCGACCAGCTGCGAGAGCGCGCTGTGCATGCGTTGCAGTTCAGCCATGCGCTGCGCGATGTCCTGCAGTCGGGCTTGCGCCGCGTCGCGCACGCTGCCCATGTCCTGCGGATGGCCATCACTGAGTGCCAGCAGTCCGGCGATTTGTTCCAGGCTGAAGCCCAGCGTCTTGGCGCGGCGGATGAAGCGCAGCCGGCGCAGGTCCGGCTCACCGAAGATGCGATAGCCCCCGGCCGAGCGTGCCGCGGTGGGCAGCAACTGCTGGCGCTCGTAGTAGCGCACGGTATCGATCGGTACGCCGGCCTGGCGCGCCAGTTGACCAATGTTCATGGCGGATTCCTGCGGATGCTGCCGGTCATTCTGAAGCCTGGAGTCAGGTCCAGGGTCAAGCTCCCGGCGCTGACGGCGCATTCAGCGCACTTTGCAACTTTCTTCATAGCCCCGCCGTCGTGGCAGTTCCTACCCTGCGCCTGAACCGGCCGCTGGATGGCCTGCAACGAACCGAGGAGATGCTCTGTGGAAGGATTCAGGAACGAGGGATTCGTAGAGGTCGCGGTGGTCGAGTACCCGGGAGGGGACCCGTCGGCGGCCTCGGTGCTGACCGAAATGGCACACGTCGCCAACCGGCTTGCCCAGCAGCAGCGTCGCCCGTTCAAGCGTGTCCTGGTGACCCGCTGGGTCGTGCCAGCCAGCCAGACCGGCGTGCATCGCATTGCCGGCGCGGAGATGCTGGAGGCGGACATTCCCGCCGTGATCGCCGTGCCTGGCCAGATCAGTCAAGGCGTCTGCCTGCGCGCCGATGAGGTCCTGCTGGATTGGCTGCGCGCGCATTACGATGGCGGCAGTCTGCTGGCAGCTGCCAGCGATGGTGTCAGCATGCTGGCACGCGCGGGTCTGCTTGCCGGCCGCACCGTCAGTGGGCCGGACCTCGGGCGTCATCCGGGCCTGCAGGGACCGTCGGCCAGCTGGGTGCCCAGTGAGCGTGCGCTGGTCGACGACGGTGACCTGCTGACGGTGGCCGGTTCCCAGGCCTGGCGCTTCCTCGCCCTGCGCCTGCTGTACCGGCTGTACGGTCAGGGCGTGGCGAGCTCCGTGGCGCAGCAGCTGGGGATCACGGTGCCAGCGGCGATCCAGCAGGATCTGGAGCGTTTCAGTGCCAACTTCGCCCACGGCGATCGCGATGTACTGAAGGCGCAACGCTGGCTGCATACCACCGCTGCGCGTGGGGCCACGCTCGGAGCGATCTGCGAGGTTTCCGGACTGGAACCGCGGACTCTGCAGCGGCGCTTCCTGAAGGCCACCGGCCTGCGTCCGATCGAGTATTGCCAGCGGTTGCGTATCGCCAAGGCGCAGACATTGCTGCAGCAGGGGGCGGGTATCGATGAAGTGGCCTGGGGCGTGGGCTATGCAGACCAGAGCGCATTCCGCCGCCTGTTCCTGCGCATTGTCGGAATGACGCCGGCCAACTATCGCCGGCAGGTCAACAACAATCGGCGCGAACGACCGCTGTTGTCGTCGGTGGCGGGCAGCCTGCGCGGGCTGCAACCGGCGCCTGGCATGCAGATGCCGCGCAGCGCGGCCTGAAGCCTGCGGTGGGCGTCGCACTTGCAACCTGGGCGCGACGCTTTGACCATGCAGGCAACGAGATGATGTGACAGGTGGGTTGATGTCGAGTGTTGGACCGGTGCCGATGCCGGTGGTGCTGATCCTGATGTGCGTGCTTATGGCCATGGCGGTGGCCCACCTGTGGCCGCGGCCGAAGGACGGGATGGCAGTGCCTTCCGCGGCCAGCCTGGTCCTGGACATGTTGCTGATCGGCCTGCTGTGTGGACGCATCAGCTTCGTGGCCTTGAACTTCGCGCTCTACCGTGAGGCCCCCTGGAGCATCCTGCAGATGGCCGACGGTGGGTATCACCTTGCCGTCGTGCTGGTTGCGGGCCTGGCGTGGGGCACCTGGCGGCTGCGGCTGTGGCGCGCGTTGCGTGCGCCGGTGCTGGCGGGAGCCCTGGTGGGCGTGGTGCTGTGGGCGGCGGGCAGCCACCTGCTCGCAGCATGGCAGGAGCGGCGAATGCCGCTGCCGGCGGTCCCGGTGGCCGATCTGCAGGGGCGCAGGATCGACCTGCAGCAGTTCCGTGGCAAACCGGTGGTGCTGAATCTCTGGGCCAGCTGGTGTGGTCCCTGCCGCCGCGAGATGCCGGTACTGGCATCCGCACAGCAGACCCACACTGACGTGCAGTTCGTGTTCCTCAACCAGGGAGAAACCCTGGACGAAGTGAAGGGTTTCATCGCATCCGAACAGCTCCGGCTGGGCAATGTATTGCTGGACGATACCGCCTCGGCGTCAACCGTGCTGGGTGTACAGGCCTATCCGTCGACGCTGTTCTTCGACGCCGAAGGCCGCCTGCGTGAACTGCACCTTGGCGAACTGACGGCGGCGGGTCTTGAACACAAACTGCGCCGGCTGCGGTAGCCTGCGCGGGCATCTCACTACGGAGTTCCCATGTTGTCGACTTCCCTGCGCATCGCTCCGGCGGTGCTGTTGCTGCCGGTCATGCTGGCATTGGCCGCCTGCAGCCAGGCCCAGACCCCGCCGGGCAAGACGGCCGCAGCACCGGCCGCCAGTGCTGCGGCCACCGCGGCCAAGGGGGACCGCCCCGCAGTGCTGAAAGGCATCGAGAAGCACGGTTTCGAAGTTGTTGCCGAGTTCGATGCACCGGGTGGCCTGCGTGGCTTCGCTGGGGTGGTGGGTGGGCAGCAGCCGGCCGCCGCCTATGTCACCGCCGACGGCAAGCATGTGCTGGTAGGCAGCCTGTTCGATGCCGAGGGCAACGACGTGGCCGCCGAGGCGGTGGAGAAGCTGGTCGCTGCACCCATGTCGGCCAAGATGTGGACCAAGCTGGAAGCCAGCGCCTGGGTGCGTGACGGCAAGGCCGATGCACCGCGCGTGGTCTATACCTTCAGTGATGCCAACTGCCCGTACTGCCACAAGTTCTGGGAAGCGGCGCGTCCGTGGGTCGACGCAGGCAAGGTGCAGTTGCGCCACATCATGGTCGGCGTGATCCGCGAGGACAGCCCGGCCAAGGCTGCGGCCATCCTGTCTGCGCGTGACCCGAGTGCGGCCTTGCTGGAAAACGAACACCAGTTCGACCGTGGTGGCATCAAGGCCCTGCCGAGCATCAGCCGCGAGATCGCCGGCAAGCTCGATGCCAACCAGGTGCTGATGATTGAAATGGGCTTCCAGGGCACGCCGGGCATCCTGTTCCAGGATGCACAGGGCCAGGTGCAGCGTCGCGCCGGCCTGCCACAGGGTGCTGACCTGCAGACGGTGCTGGGCCCGCGCTGACCGGCACCCATGCCGTGATGCGACACCACAGGCCCGTATGGCAGCATGCGGGCCTTTTGCTTTTTGTCACCTGTGCGGGTGATGCGGGCTGCGCACCTCCTGTTCGTCGTCACGTCTGAATCGTGACTGACATCAAGCATCGCGCCTTGATTCCAATCAAGGCCAAAAACGACAGGCGGATTAGCCTGTGACGCATGGAATACAGCGTCAACGCGCCAGGGATGCCGCGCCTGACACGCACTGAACCGGGGCAGTCGGCACAGCCATTCACGACGTTCTCACTCCCTGGTTGTTACCCAGACTGCTGCGGTCGCCACCTCTCCGGCAGTGCGGCCCTGATGGCGTCGATATCGGTACGGGCGGGGCAGTGTCATCGTCCTGTTGCCTGCCACGCGCAGGCTGGCCGGTGTCGTCGACGCAGTACCCGCATTTCCAGCAACGGCAACGCAACGTCGGAGCTGCGCCTGCGCGCGCGCCGTCAGTGCGCTGCGAATGTTCGTCCAGGGAGGATGCAATGCGCTTTGCGGTACTGAGTCTGGCCTGCCTGACCGCGCTGGCGGTCACGCCAGCATATGCGCAGCAGAATGGCCAGGAGGATGCGCACGCATTGCGCCAGGAAATCGCTGCCATGCGGCAGGCACTGGAGGGCATGCAGAAGCGCCTGGATCAGCTCGAACAACGCGAGGGCGCTGTCGCGGCCGCTGCGCAGGTAGCGGCGCCGGTGACACCACCTGGCAGCAGCGCCAACCTGCTGCATCCCACCCAGGTGCCGGGTGTGGCGCAACCGGTGCTGCCGCAGCGCGAATCGGTGGCCGATCCCTCAACGGCGGCCTCGCGTCCCGACAGCGCCGCTGGGCCGACCGACCCGGATCTGAAGGGCTTCTTTGCCATTCCAGGTACTGACACGGTGATCCGCATTGGCGGCTATGCCAAGCTCGATGCGATTGCAGATTCGCGCGCGGCCGGTGACGAGGATCAGTTCATCCCTTCGTCGATGCCGGTGGGCGGCAGCCATCGCGATGTTTCCAATTTCAATATCCACGCCAAGCAGACCCGCTTCAGCTTCGAGGCGCGGCGCCCGACCACGCACGGCAACCTGCGCTTCTACCTGGAGAATGATTTCTTCGGCAGCAGCGATGGCTACGCGTTCCGCCTGCGCCACGCGTATGGCCAGCTTGGCAATACCTATGCCGGCTACGGTTACTCCAGTTTCATGGACCCGGACAGCCTGCCCGACACGCTCGACTTCGCCGGTCCCGGCGGCGCCGGCTATCTGCTGGTGGCCGGCATCCACCACAGCTTCGCGATGGGCAAGGGCAACAACCTGACGCTGGCCGCCGAAGACCCCAAGACCGAACTGGCCGGTGCCAGTGATGAACGGGCCGCAGTGAACCGGCTGCCGGATGTGACCGTGACCGCACGCATGGAGCGTGACTGGGGCCATCTTCAGCTGGGCGCGGTGGCGCGCAGCCTGGCCTATGACGGCGAGGGCGAGCGCGACCGGCGCATGGCCGGCGGCCTGCAGTTCAGTGGCTCGGCATCGGTAGGCGAGCGCGATCTGTTGCTGTTCGGCGCGCTCGGCGGGCGCGGCCTCAGCCGCTACACCGCGGACCTGACCGGCTCCGGGCTGGACGCGGTGGTCGGTGCAGATGGCCGTCTCGACGCGCTGGACCTGCACGGCGGCTTCGTCGGCTACACGCATTACTGGTCCGAGCTGTGGCGTTCGAACCTGATCTTCGGCCAGCTGACCCTGGAGCGGAACGCGGCACTCGCTGCCGACGCCTTCCGGCAGAGCCGATACGGCGTGTTCAACCTGATCTGGAGCCCGGCGCCGTCGTGGACGATGGGCATGGAGCTGCTGTACGGCCGCCTGGAACAGCAGGGCGGCGCGCGCGGCGACACGGTCCGGGTGCAGGGCAGCCTGCAATACAACTTCATCAAGTAAGCGCCAGCGGCGTTACGCCAGCGCAACCGTCCCCACGCCCGGCCGCACCGGGCTCATGCCAGTACAGGAGATTGTCATGGCAGAAGCAAAGAAAATCGGGGTGGTCGGAGCCACCTTCCTCGTCGCCGGCAACATGATGGGCTCAGGCGTGTTCCTGTTGCCGTCCAGCCTGGCCAAGATCGGTACCGCATCGATCTGGGGCTGGCTGATCACCACGGCCGGTGCGCTGTTGCTGGCCTTCGTATTCGCCAAGCTGGGCAAGCTGGCGCCGAAGGCGGGCGGTCCGTATGCCTATGCGCGTGACTGGTTCGGGCCTTACATGGGCTTCCAGACCAATACCATCTACTGGTTCGCCAACTGGATCGGCAACGTTGCCATACCGATCGCCGCGGTGGGCTACTTCAGCTACTTCTTCCCGATTCTGTCCGAGCCGCTGGTGCGCTGCATCGCGGTGCTGATCCTGGTGTGGGCGCTGAGCTTTGCCAACGTGATCGGCCCGGCCTTCGTCAGCCGTGTGCAGACGGTCACCACCAGTTTCGCGCTGGTGCCGATCCTGGGCATCGCCATTTTCGGCTGGTTCTTCTTCGATGCCGACATTTTCAAGGGCGCCTACAACGTGTCCGGTGAGTCCAACTTCGGTGCGATCTCCAGTGCCGCGGCACTGACCCTGTGGGCTTTCATCGGTGTCGAATCGGCTTCGGTCACGGCTGGCGTGGTCGAGAACCCGGAGAAGAACGTGGCCCGTGCCACTCTGGCCGGTGTGTTCCTGGCTGCCATCGCCTACATCGCCAGTTCCTCAGTGATCATGGGCATGGTGCCCAATGGCGAGCTGCAGACCTCCGACGCGCCGTTCGCGCTGGCGGCGGCCAAGGCGGTCGGCGGCTGGGGCGGCGCGCTGGTCAGCCTGTGCGCCTTCATCGGCGCTGCCGGTTCGCTGGGCGGCTGGATCCTGCTGACCGCGCAGAGTGCCAAGGCGGCCTCGGATGATGGCCTGTTCCCGAGCATCTTCAGCAAGACCAACAAGGACGACGTGCCGGTCAAGGGCGTGCTGATCGTGGCGGTGCTGATGACCCTGGCGGTGCTGGTGACGTCCACCTCGGAAACCGCGTCGGCCCAGTTCGACGTGATCACGTCGGCGGCCGTGGTGCTGACCCTGCTGCCCTACATCTACTCGTGCGTGGCCTGCTACTTCGTGGTCGAGCGTTCGCACACCCTGGTCCATACCGGTGCGTTCTGGACCCTCACCAGCCTGACCGTCGTGTACTGCCTGTGGGCAATCTACGGCTCGTCGGGAACCATCGTGCAGTACGCCTTCCTGTTCGTGCTGTTCATCACCGTGTTCTATCCCTTCTTCAGCGAGGAGCGCCGCCAGCAGCGGCAGCGCGCCCGCGAGGCATCGGCCATCAGCGCCGGCGCCCAGCGTTCCTGAATTCGACAAGGAGAATCAACGTGTACTTCAAGTCCCTGGACTACCCGGTCATTGTCATCGACAACGACTACGAGTCGCCGCGCATCGGCGGCATCCTGATCCGCGCCCTGGTGGAAGAGCTGCGCAGCAACGACCAGCGGGTGCTGTGCGGGCTCAACCTGGATGACGCGCGCGCCGGAGCCCGTACCTACGTGGCGGCCTCGGCGGTGCTGATCTCGATCGATGGCAGCGAAGAGGTGGATGGCGAGTTCCAGCGCCTCACCGCCTTCCTGCGCGAGCAGAGTGCGCGCCGCGCCAACCTGCCGGTGTTCCTGTACGGCGAGCGCCGCACCATCGAAAAGGTGCCGAGCAAGCTGCTCAAGTACATCCACGGCTTCATCTTCCTGTTTGAAGACACCAAGAGCTTCATCTCGCGGCAGGTGATGCGCGCGGCCGAAGACTACATGAAGAATCTCTTGCCGCCGTTCTTCAAGGCGCTGATCCATCATGCGGCAGAGTCGAACTACTCCTGGCATACGCCGGGCCATGCAGGCGGCGTGGCATTCACCAAGTCGCCGGTCGGCCGTGCGTTCCACCAGTTCTACGGTGAGAACACCCTGCGCAGCGATCTGTCGATCTCGGTGCCGGAACTGGGCTCATTGCTGGACCACACCGGCCCGATCAAGGATGCCGAGGAAGAGGCGGCGCGCAACTTCGGTGCCGACCATACCTTCTTCGTCACCAATGGCACCTCCACCGCCAACAAGATCGTCTGGCATGGCACGGTGGCCCGCGGCGACGTGGTGTTCGTCGACCGCAACTGCCACAAGTCGCTGCTGCACGCGCTGATCATGACCGGCGCGGTGCCGGTGTACTTCACCCCAAGCCGCAACGCACACGGCATCATCGGCCCGATCAGCCTGGATCAGTTCACACCGGAATCGCTGCAGCAGCGCATCGCCGCCAACCCGCTGGCCAGCCAGGCCTACAAGGCCGGTTCCAAGCCGCGCATTGCGGTGGTGACCAACTCGACCTACGACGGCCTGTGCTACAACGCCGAGAAGATCGCCGACGAAATCGGCAGCGCGGTCGACTTCCTGCACTTCGACGAAGCCTGGTACGCCTACGCCGCGTTCCATCCGTTCTATGAGAACCACTACGGCATGGCCAAGGGCAAGCCGCGCGAGCAGGATGCGATCATCTTCACCACGCATTCCACCCACAAGCTGCTGGCCGCGTTCTCGCAGGCGTCGATGATCCACGTACGCAACTCGGCGCAGCGCGACCTGGATGCCGAGCGCTTCAACGAGTCGTTCATGATGCACACCTCGACCAGCCCGCATTATGGGGTGATCGCGGCCTGTGACGTGGCCTCGAAGATGATGGAGGGCGAGGCCGGCCGTTCGCTGGTGCAGGAAATGCATGACGAGGCGATCGCCTTCCGCCGCGCGATGCTGCACGTGCGTGACGACCTCGGGCGCGACGACTGGTGGTTCAGTGTGTGGCAGCCGACCAAGGTCGAGCGCAGCCTGGACAAGGGCGATACGCCGGCGCCGCTGGTGGCCAAGCGCGAGGAGTGGTACCTGCAGCCGGACGCGCACTGGCACGGCTTCGAGAATCTGGTCGATGACTACGTGCTGATCGACCCGATCAAAGTGACCCTGCTGACCCCAGGCCTGACGATGGACGGCAGCATGGGCACGCTGGGCATTCCGGCGGCGGTGCTGAGCAAGTTCCTGTGGGGCCGCGGCATCACTGTGGAGAAGACCAACCTGTATTCGGTACTGTTCCTGTTCTCGATGGGCATCACCAAGGGCAAGTGGAGCACGCTGGTCACAGAGCTGATGGCCTTCAAGGAGCTGTACGACTGCAACGCGCCGCTGAGCCAGGCATTGCCGACGCTGGCGGCGGACTATCCGATTGCCTACGCCGGCTGGGGACTGCGTGACCTGTGCGATGCATTGCACGCGTTCAACCAGGAATTCGAGGTCGCCAAGGTGATGCGCGAGATGTACGTGGATCTGCCGACGCCGGTGATGACCCCGGCCGATGCCTACAACCATCTGGTGAAGGGCGAGATCGAGCGGGTCGACATCGAGCAGCTCAGTGGTCGCGTCGCGGCGACCATGCTGGTGCCGTATCCGCCGGGCATTCCGACCATCATGCCGGGCGAGCGATTCGGCGACAGCGACGAACCGATCATCCAGTCTCTGCGTATTGCCCGTGAACAGAATGCGCGCTTCCCGGGCTTCGAGTCGGATGTGCACGGGCTCATCATCGAGCACGATGGCGATGTGACCTCGTACAAGGTGGAGGTGCTGAAGGCCTGACCGGCGACGGTCGGCCCTTCGGCGAGCGATGGATACCGCGCGCGAGCAACGCATCCTGAAGTTCTCCATCGGGGTGACCATCGCGGTGAGCGCGGTCGGCTTCATCGGTGGCCTGCTGGTGGGATCGCAGGCCATCCTGTTCGACGGCGTGTACAGCCTGGTCGACGTTGCCTTGACCCTGGTGTCGTTGTCGGTACTGCGGCTGGTGGCGCGGGAGCAGAGCCCGCGCTTCCAGTACGGCTATTGGCACCTGGAGCCGATGGTCGAGGCGCTGGGCGGCGTGATCCTGTCGCTGGCCTGCGTGTATGCGCTGGCCAACGCGGTCATTGGCTTGACCACGGGCGGGCACGAGGTGAAGTTCGGGCCCGCGCTGTGGTGGGCGGCGCTGCTGAGTGCCAGCAACCTGGCAATGGCGACGTTCGTCGCGCAGCGTGCGCGGAGCCTGCGCTCGGCGCTGTTGTGGCTGGATGTAAGAGGCTGGTTGCTGGGTGGGTTGATGAGCCTGGCGGTGGTGCTGGCCTTCGTGCTGGCCCTGGTCCTGCATGGCGGCCAGTGGCACCACTGGGTCCCGTACCTGGATTCGATCGTGCTGGCGTTGATCAGCCTGGCGGTACTGCCAGTGCCGGCGCGCAGTGCATGGAAGGCCATGCGCGAAGTGCTGCAGGTGGCGCCGGATGACCTGGACCGGCGCGTGCAGCAGGTGATGCAGGCGTTCGTGTCTGAGCGTGGCTATGCCGGTTTCACCAGCCACGTCGCGAAGATGGGGCGGATGCGCTTCATCGAGATCCATGTGCTGGCAGACCCCGGCACGCCATTGGGCTCGGTGGGCGAGGTCGATGCGATGCGCGATGAGATCGCCGTGCGGCTGGATGCGCGGGGCAGCACGTTCTGGTTGACCATCGATTTCACTGCGGATCCGGCGTGGACGTAGCCCTGCCTCTTTCGCGCCGGGGCCTCGCCCGGCCAGGTTCTGTTCCCCTGTAGAGCCGAGCCCATGCTCGGCTGCCGTTCGCATGGAGCAGCCGGGCATGGGCCCGGCGATACAGCACGCCGCGATCGTTGCACACGGCGGACTGCTCTGTTGCGCCGGATGTGTTTGACCTGAACCTGGGTTGAGGTTGCAGACTGCAGCACAGTTCCACAACGCCTAGCGCAGGTAGTACTCCACCGGCACCACCAGTTCCTGTGGTGCCTTTAGTTCATCGGGAATGGGCGGTAGTGGCTGCGCGCGGCGGAAGGTCTGCAGTGCGGCGCCGTCAAGCATCGGTTGGCCACTGGACTGCTCCAACCGCAGGGCCAGCAGGCGTCCCTCGCGATTGATGCTGGCCCTGACCCAGGCAGTGCCCTGCTGGCGCCGTGCGCGGGCCGCAGCAGGGTAGTAGCGATAGCGCTCCAGCCGCGCCATCAGGCGGGCTTCCCACTGGTCGCTGGCGGCGCCGGCCTGGAAGTCCGCCGGTGGGGCGTCGGGAGCGGGCGGCGCGGCCGTGACCGATGCCGGTGCGGGACTTGCATCGGTCGCGGCCGCAGGCGGGGCGACCGGCAGGGCTTGCCGGCCAGCGCCACCGCGTTCGCTGGCGGCTACCTCGCCCTCGCGTGCGGCGGTGGGTTTCGGTGGAGGGGGCGACTTCGTGGGTTGGGATGCGCGGGCCTGCTGCGCCTGGCTGGGGGTTTCGGCCTGGCGTTCTTCCAGTGGCTGCGGCGGCGTTGCCGGTGCCAGCAGGCGCAGGCTGATGCGCACGTCCTTCTCCGGCGGCGTCGGCAATGGCGGCGCGGCCACCCAGTGCACCAACAGCATCAGGGGCAACAGGTGAAGCCCGATGCTGATGGCGATCGCCTGCCAGTGTTGGCCGCGCTCACTCATCGTCCAGCACCCATAGCAGGTCGACGTCGGCCGCCTCGACGGATTCACCGGGCGAGGCCAGTGCGATCACCAGCGCCGGTGTGTCCGCTGGCAGGTAGCCCGGCACGCCGGTACCGCGCAGTACATGCCAGCGACCGGCCAACAGCAGCGTGGGTGCCGGTGCCTCGGTCATTACCTGTGCCATGCGCGTGTCGCGGGCCTGTTGCACGGCCAGCATCCCTTCCAGCATCGGTGCTGCGTCCGCATGCTGGGCCAGCACCACGGCCGACAGGCGGTGCAGGGCGGTGGGCATCGGGAACCGTACCGACCTGTCGGAAGCGAGCAACGCATTGACCTCGGCACGCGACAGGTTGCCGCCGAGCAGGGGAATGCCGGTAGCGGTGGCGTCCTGTACCAGCCCGCCATAGGCCACCCACGGCCAGCGTGTATCCCAGCCCAGCAGCTCCTGCAGGCGCGCACCGTCGGCATGGTTGCCGTTGGCCAGCCAGCGCTGCACCCGCTGCAGGCGCGGCTGGCGTTCGCTGGCAATCATCTCCAGCACCAACGCGCCTTGTGGACGCTGCTGCTGCAGCGCGTGCAGCAGCCAGCGCTGGGCGGTGTGGTCACCGGCCAGATCGTGGCGTTCGCCCAGCAGCACTCGCGGGGCATTCGCTGCGCGCTTCACGAATGCGGCTTCGTCCAGGGGCTGGCCACTGGCCAGGTCGATCACTGTGCCGGGCATCGGCTGCGCGCTGACCATTGCGGCCAGCGCAAGCAGGTACAGCGGCAGCCAGCGACGGCTAGAACGCCACATTGACGCCCATCGAGACGGTGCGGCCACGGCCGTTGCCGCGGTCCAGGATCGGGCTGAAGATGCTGTCGATCGAGGCATTGTTGTCATAGGCTTTGTTCTGCAGGTTTTCGATGTTCAGCCACAGGGTGGTGTTGGGCTGGGGCTTGAAGCTGGCGTAGAAGTCGAGGAGTACACCGGTGCCACCGGTCTTGCGGGTCTGGAAGAAGTCGTAGCCTTCTTCGGTAGGCCCGGAGTATTCGGCACGCAGTCCGGCCTGCACGCGCTGCTGCCACCAGCGGCCGCCCACGTCCAGCGTCCAGTAGCGGTCGGGCAGGGCGGTGATGTCTTCCAGGTTGACGAATTCGATGGCGGGCGCGCTGGTGTGCGAGCGGGTCCAGCTCAGCGTCGCGTGGTGGTGCGCGCTGGCGTAGTGCGCTTCCAGCTCGATACCGCGCATGCGCACCACGCCCGGGTGGTTCATCCAGCGCGTGGTGGTACTGAAGTCGTCCACGTCCAGTGCGTCGGTCCAGGCAGTGAGCTGCGGATCGCTGTCGATCGGTACCACGACTGGCTCCACTTCCGGTGGATGCACGATCAGCAGGTATTGCGGCTTGATGTAGTCGCGGATGCGGTTGTCGAAGCGGGTGACCCGCAGCTGGGCCAGGTCACCGTCGACCAGCAGCGAGTCGGTGCTGAGGTTGGCGCCGAACTGCAGGTTGCGCGAGCGCTCACGACGCAGGAACGGGTTGGCGCCGACGCCATCGGCATCGCTGATGCCTTCCAGTGGGATCTTCTCGAAGAACATCTCCTGGACGCGTGGCGGCCGCGAGGTGCGCGAGACTTCAGCGAAAAGTTGCAGCCAGTCGGTGGCCTGCCATGAAACCGCCAGGCTGGGGCTGAGCGCGTGCTGGGTGCGGCGCACGTCGATGCCGCCGCCATTGATCTCCGCGCACTGGCCGGGGACATCCGAGCACACCGGGATGTGGCCACGGATGCCGAAGCGGTCCTGGCGCAGGCCTGCGGTCAGCGCGTAGACGTCGTACTGCAGTTCCAGCGTGCTGAACACGCTGTCCAGCTGGCTGCGGCCCTGCGGGTTCGCGCCGCGCAGGGTGGGGGTGTCGGCCACATGGATATCCGACTGGTGCTTGATGCCGGTGTTCCAGCGCGCCTGCAGCGCGCCGATATCGAAGCGGCTGGTGTTGTCGAGGGTCCAGCTGCTCAGGCTGCTGTGGGTGCGGCGACCGATGTAGCTGGAATCCTCCACGGGCGGATAGAACAGCCGGGTCTTGTTGCTGGCAAAGGTCGCGCGCAGGTCGATCCACGGCGAATAGGGCGTGTAGTGGTAGCTGGCGCGCTGGTTGCGTGCGGAAATCTGCCACGGGTAGTTGTGGTAGAAGTCGTTTTCGTAGTGCATGTGGCTCAGGTCCAGCCGATGCTGGTCGCTCGGCTGCAGGCGTGCTTTCAGCAGCCAGCTGCTGGGCTGCTGGCTGCCCGGGTCGGCGTCGTTCTTCTGCCCACGCGCGGTCGCGTATTCGCTGCTGCGGCTGCTGCTGGCGGCGGCCAGCAGGCCGAACTGACGGTCGCCACCTTCTTCGCTGTGGCGCCAGGCGCCGGCGAAGGTGCGGCCGCTGCCATAGCCGTTGTTGCCATGGCGATAGCCGGCGCGCAGGCCCCAGTGACGGTCGTCACCGAGCAGGTCATCGATATCCAGCGTGCGGAAATTGGCACTCCCGGCCAGCGTGCCTGCGCCATCACCACCGGCGACCGCACCGCGTTGCACGTCCACGCCGGCCAGCAGGAACGGGTCGACGTAGGCGAACGGACCACCGGAGCCATGGCCGGCGTTATTGCGGAAGGTCTGGGTGACACCATCGATCATGGTGTTGACCCGCCCGGCGCCAGTCATGCCGCGGATGTTGACCTGCAGGCCGGGCTGGCTGCGCGAATGGAAGCTGTGGGTGCCGGGCATCGAGCGCAGCAGGCTGTTGCCGTCCTGGCGCTCGGCCATGGCTACGCGTTCGCTGCCGACGGAGGGAGCGAAGCCATCGCCGGTGGCCGGTACATATTGGCTGGCGCCGGCACCCGGTGCCGGGCGGCGCGCGGTATCGCCCTGTACGCGCAGCGGGCCGGTTCGACGGCTGCCGTCGGTGGGTTTGGCCGGCGCCGGTTCCAGCGTGGCACGGCGTGTGTCGATGAAGCGGGGGCGCAGGCCGCTGCCGACCAGCAGGCGCGACAGCGCCTGCGCATCATCGAACTGTCCGCGCAGCGCCGGTGCCGTCTGGCCACTCGGCAATGCCTCCCCGATCACCAGATCGACACCGGTCAGCCGGCTGTACGCATCCAGCGCGCTGGCCAGCGGTTGTGCAGGAAGATCGAAGTGGCGCGTGACGGTCTGCGCGTGCGCGCTGGCCGACAACAGTGGAAGCGGAATGGCGCAGGCCAGTGACAGGGCGAGGACAAGGGGGCGGTGAAACGGCATCGGGAGCTCCAGGGGCTGACGCAGCGCGTCGTCATCCCGGGTAGACGCAGCGGCAGGGCCGATGTCAGGGTGCATCGCGATGTCGCCCGCGTGGCGGCAGCCACACCTGCACGCCCGCGCCCAGGCGGAGCACGCGCACACGCAGTTGTGTGGCCAGCTGGTCGCGGCTGCGCGCCGCGCCGTCAGCGCTGCCGAGCAGGGTGACCGGCTGCTGGCGCAGCTGTGCGCCGATGATCCAGGTGTGGCCGCCATGCCAGCGATCCAGGCCCTGGGTGACCTCGGCCAAGGGTGCAGAGACCCAGTGCAGGCGCCGCTCGCGCCAGGCCAGGGCAGCCCCCTCCGCTGGAAGCAGCGCGGCGGATGCCTTCGCGTCGAATCGCATCTGCTGCCCTTCGGATGCTTGGCGGGTGCTGCTGCCGGACACCACGTTGACGCGGTGCTCGGTGACCGTGACCACGCTGTCGCCGCGCAGTACCGCCAGATCGAATGCGGTGCCCAACGCGGTGACAGTACCGTGCGGGGTATGCACCTGGAACGGTCGCGCAGCGTCGGCGCTGACCTGGAACCAGGCCTGGCCGCGCTCCAGCTGCAGCTGTCGGCGCTGTGCATCGATGCGGACATGGACTTCGCTGCCGGGCGAGAGCAGTACGCGCGAGCCATCCGGCAGTACTTCCTCGCGGATCTCGCCTGCCGCCGTCCGCATCATCTGCGCGGCCGGTGGCGCGGCTTGGTGGGTATACAGGCCGAACGCACAGAGCAGCAGCACGGCCGTACCGGCGTCGTGCAGGCGCCGGCGCTGCCGCCGGAGCTGGTGCCGCTGCAGGCTGGGTGTTGCATCACCGGCCAGCCAGAGCGCCTGCAGGTGCTGGTACTGCGCGGCGTGGCGCGCATCGGCGTGGTACCACTGGCTGAACGCACGCTCGTCACGGCCGCCGTCGCGGCCGTCCAGCCACCAGCGTGCGGCCTCGCGTGCGATCGCCTCCTGGCTCATGCGCTGGGTACCTGCTGCAGCGCGACCAGCGCACGCAGCAGATGGCCGTGCGCGGTCTGCCGGCTGATCCCCAGCTGTCGGCCGATCTCGGCCAGTGCCATCTGCTCCACCCGTGCCAGCAGGAACACCTGGCGCGACCGGGGCGGCAAGGCGGCAATGACCGCGTCGAGGTGGCGCAGCTGTTCGGCATCGAGCAGGCGCTGCTCCGGAAGGGGCGAAGGATCAGCAATGGCGAGCAGCTGCGCGTCATCCAGAGCGTCTTCGCGCCGGCGTTGGCGTTGCCGGTAATGATCGGCGATCAGGTTGTGGGCGACGCGGTACAGGTAGGCGCGGCCGTTGCTCAGCAGGCCACTGGCGGCGATTCTGACGACGCGCAGCCAAGTTTCCTGGACGACGTCATCGGCGTCGCTGCGTTGCGGGAGTTTACGGCGGACATGGGCGTGCAGCGGCCGGTAGTGGGCCGCGCACAGCTGCGCGACATCCGTCGGTTCGACAGGCGTGGACACGGGGCGGGCGACAACTGGGAAAGGGAACAGCCCGCGGCGGCAAGGGCAGCGGCTGCACCTTACAGCAAAAGAGAATCATTTGCATCCATGGGCGCAAGGCGCGGCGTGCATGGCCGACTGCGAGGTCAGCGCGGACGATAATCGCAGTGGATCTGCAGGGCTTCGGTGGGGTTGCGATGCAGCTCGAAACCGCAGTGCTGGAGGCTGCGCTTCACCTGGGCGATCGCTTCGGCATGGCGGGCGGTGCGACGCTGCTGCCAGCGCGGCGGGGTGAACACGCCCAGTGGCAGCAGCCGCAGCCGCTTGCCGTGCAATACCACTGAGACATCGATATGACGGCCATCGATGTCGTGGCCGTTGGCGCCGAAGATGGCATCGACTTCATCATGGCGCTGCGGATAGCAGGCGCGGAACACCGCGATGCCGAGCCAACGCACGCCACGACGGAAGCTGCCGAGCCGGCTGTGGGTTGGTTTGAAGCCGCGCGTGACGAGCAGGCGCAGCCCGGCAGGCAGCAATGCCTGCACGTCGAGCAAACGTTGCAGTGCCTCTTCTTCCAGTTGGATGCGGGTGGAGGGCCAGCGCGGTGCGATGAGCAGTCCGTGGTGGCGGCCGCGTTGCAGGGTCAGCATGGGCCAAGCCTCGCATGCGGGCGAACAGCCGGGGTAGTGCCGGCCGCTGGCCGGCAAATCTGTTCCCGTCGGGTGCCGGCCGCTGGCCGGCACTACCGTGATGATCGTCAGAGGTCGCGGTACTGGATCTGCGAAGCCAGTACGCGCAGGCCATCGGCATTGCTGGACAGGATGCGCTCTTCGCTGATGCCTTTCTGCCGTTTCAGCTGGAAGCCCTGGGCTGCAGGCAGCTGCGCGGCGATGCTGTCCATGCGCTGCAGGGCATCAGGCCCGCTGCAGTCGAAGTGGCCCCAGTAGGCGCCATCGCGGTGGATCTGCAATCGGTAGTTCATCGCGGTAGCTCCGGCAGGTCCTGCAGCCAATGGTCGAACATCGCGGTGGCGGCCGCGGCCAGTGGCGCGCCATAGCGACGCGCCTGCGTGCGCAGGTCGTTCGGATCGATGCCGGCCTGCGCCAGCTCCAGGGTGTGACCGATCAGCCTGCGCTCGAACTGGCGCGCGTCCAGCTCCGGATGGCATTGCAGTGCCAACGCATGGTTACCGATGGCAAAGGCTTGATGGCGGCAGGCCGGCGTGCTGGCCAGGCGGCGTGCACCCGCCGGGAGTTCGAACGCCTCGCCATGCCAATGCAGCACCGGAATGCCCTGCAGGGCCTGCAGTGGCGAGCGCTGGCCGTCATCGGTGAGCAGCAGCGGCGAAAAGCCGATCTCCTTGCCGCCACTGGCGGCGACGTCGGCACCGAGTGCACGCGCCATCAGCTGCGCGCCCAGGCAGATGCCCAGCGTGGGCCGCTGCTGCTGCAGCCGACATTGCAGCAGCGCGATGCTGTCATTGAGGAAGGGATAGAGATCAACGTCGTTGACGCTGACCGGACCGCCCAGCACCACCAGCAGGTCGGCGGCTTCGGCCGGATCGAGGGCGTCGACACCGGCTTGCAGCACCTGCAGCTGCCAGCTCTGGGCCAGCAGCAACGGTTGCAGGGTGCCAAGGTCCTCGAAGGCAACGTGTTGCAGGACAACCGCGTGCTTCATGCCGGGGCTCCATTGCTGGGCCAGTAGAAACTGTCCGGGGTGGCGCGTGCGCCGAAGATGGCCTGCCCGACGCGGACCACGGTGGCACCTTCCTCGATGGCCACTTCGAAGTCACCGGACATGCCCATCGACAGCTGCGACAGGTCGATGCCGGGAGGTGCAGTGCGCTGCAGCTGGTCGCGCAGTTCGCGCAGGCGCACGAAGCAGGCACGCACGCGCTCGACCTCGGGGGTGAAGATGGCCAGCGTCATCAGGCCGCGTACGTGCAGGCGGTCGAACGCTGGAAGCTGCTGCACAAAGGCCTCGACGGCAGCGGGTTCCAGACCGTACTTGCTGGGTTCGGCGGAGGTGTTGACCTGTACGAACACATCGAGCGTGCGGTCTTCCAGCTGCAGGCGCTGCTGCAGCGCTTCGGCCACGCGCAGGCTGTCAAGCGCCTGGAACTCGCTGGCGAAGCGCGCCACGTAGCGCGCCTTGTTGGTCTGCATATGCCCGATCACCGACCAGTGCACGCCCAGATCGGCCATCGTCTCGGCCTTGCGCTGCGCCTCCTGCACCTTGTTCTCGCCCAGCTCGCGGCAACCGGCGGCCACCGCCATGCGGATGCGTGCGTCATCGACGGTCTTGCTGACCGGCAGCAGGCGCACGCTGGCCGGGTCCCGACCGACGCGGGCGCAGGCAGCGGCGATGCGTTGGCGCACCGTGACCAGGTTGGCGGCGATCTGTTCAACGGACTGGGCGATGGGCCAGTCGGCGGCGGCAAGGGGCATGCGGGCACCTCCAATGCAGGACGGCCAGGGTGGGATACACTGGCACAGGACAAGAATTATTTTGGCATAGGACAAAATGAAAATCACCGGGCATAGTGCCGAGTCGATCTTCGACAGCATCCGTGATGGCATCGGCAAGGGCCGCCTGCCGGCGGGCAGCGTGCTGCCGCCGGTGCGCGAACTGGCCGATCAGCTGGGGGTCAATCGCAACACCGTGGCTGCTGCCTACAAGCGACTGGATGCGGCCGGCCTGGCCAGTACCGCGGGCCGACGCGGCACGGTGGTGCGTGGCCTGCCGCCGACGCTGGCGCGCGAGGGCAGTACGCCGGGGTTGGCGCTGCAGGACCTGGCCGGTGGCAACCCGGATCCTCGCCTGCTGCCCAGCCTGCGCCTGGCCCCGCCGGCGCCACGGCTGTATGGCGTGGGCACGGTCGACCCGAGGTTGCAGGCGTTGGCACGCGCCTCGCTGGATGCGGATTGCCCCGGGGGGTACGCGCTGGAGCTGACCCATGGCGCGGTCGATGGCATCGAGCGCCTGTTGGCGGCATGGCTGCTGCCGGGGGATCGCATCGCGGTGGAGGATCCATGCTTCCTCGGCAGCCTCAATGTGCTCAATGCCGTGGGCCATGCGCCGTTGCCGGTGACGGTGGATGCGCATGGCATGCAGGTTGAATCGCTGCGACAGGCGCTGGAGGCCGGGGCACGCGCGGTGCTGCTGACCCCGCGTGCGCACAACCCGACCGGGGCCAGCCTGGATGCGAAGCGGGCACGGGCGTTGCGCCAGCTGCTGGCGGCCTACCCGCAGGTGGCGGTGCTGATCGATGACCACTACGCACTGCTCTCGCAGCAGGCCTACCACTCGGTACTGCCGCTGGATGGCCGGCGCTGGGCGCTGCTGCGTTCGCTGTCCAAGCCGCTCGGCCCCGACCTGCGCCTGGCCTGGCTGGCCTGTGATGACGAGACCGCGATGCGGTTGCGGTTGCGGTTGGCGTCCGGCATCGGCTGGGTCAGTCATCTGCTGCAGGATGCCGCCACTTCGGTGCTGGCATCGGCGCCGCAGCGGGCAAAGATCGCCTCGGCAGGCGAGCGGTACCAGCAGCGCCTGCAGTCGCTACAGGAACTGCTGCGCGTGCGTGGCGTGCCGACGCCGTTGCCGATGGAGGGATTGAACCTGTGGCTGCCGTTGCCGGCCGACAGCCATCCACAGGTACTGGCGCTGGCTGCGCGCGGATGGCATGTGCGTGCTGGCGAAGTGTTTGCGGTGGCTGCACCAGGGCATGGCCTGCGCATCACCTGCGCGGCGCTGGGGGCGGCGCAGCTGCGGCAGCTGGCCGATGACCTGGCGGCGGTGTGTGGTCTGTAGCGTCGAGCCATGCTCGACGTTGTTTCGCCTTTGTAGAGCCGAGCCATGCTCGGCTGCTGTTGATAGAAGCAGTCGAGCATGGCTCGACTCTACACAAGCAGATCAGGGCGCGGCGTTGGCGCCGGGGCGCACGTAGTAGGACTGGCCACTGTCATCGACGAACATCAGCTCCGGCTTGCCCTGCCAGGACGTGAGCATGGCGCCGGTATTGTTCTGGTGCTTGACCATCAGGCTGGCGCCACGGTCCGGATTGGCGACGACCTTGAAGACTTCGGTGGTGCCGGTGGCATCGTCCAGAGTGAGCAGGGCTTCGCCCCCGCGGTCGCTGGTGCCATAACCGCCGCGCTCGGACCCGTCGGGGCCAAGCAGGATCAGGCCGGACAGCGCGGTTGCACGCGGTCCTTGGGTGCGGCCCCTGCTGAGGGGGTCCGGCACCGGCGCGCCGAGGATCAGCCGTGGTTGGCCAGTGCCATCGTGGATGACCAAGCCGCGCGCTTCGATGATCCGCTCAGGCGATTGGCTGCGATGCAGGCTCCAGGCGGTCCAGCCGGAAACGAGCAGGGCAAGGGTCGAGACCACCAGGGTGGTCAGCAGCAGCACACGGGGCATCGGGTCGTCCTTCCTTGGATAGGCCGACGATAGCGGATGCCGGCGGGCAAAGGCCAGTTCGTTGTGTGACGATCTGTATCGTCAGTGGAAATCGCGGCTGTGGCTGCGCAGTCCCTGCAGCAGCTCATCCAGGCAGTGCATGCGCTGCACGATGACATGCTGCACGCCATCAACGCGCTCCAGGCGGCCATCGATCTGCATCAGCTGGGTGTCGACCAGCACCCGGTGCTGGCGGTCGGCCAGGTGGCGCCAGACCACGGCGTTGACCATGCCGGTCTCGTCTTCAAGGGTGAGGAAGGTAACGCCACTGGCGGTCTGTGGCCGTTGGCGCATGCGCACCAGTCCGGCGATGCGCACACGGCGGCCGTGGCCGTGCCCGGCCAGCTGTGCGGCATCCAGGCAGCCACGACTGCGCAGCTGCGCGCGCAGGAACGAGATCGGGTGGCGGCCGAGGGTGGTGCCCGTGCTGCGGTAGTCGGCCTGCATGTCCTCCCAGGCGCTGGGCAGTGGCAGGGGCACGCGTGCTTCGGCAGTGGCACGGGCCTGGTCGAACAGCGGCAGCCGGTTCTCTACGCCCGAGATATCCCAGCGTGCACGATGGCGATGGCCGCTGAGCCCGCGCAGTGCCCCGGCATCGGCCAGCAGGCCCTGCTGGCGGCGGTCCAGCGCGGTGCGCTGGCACAGGTCGCCGACGTCGTCGAACGGGCGCCGCGCGCGCTCGCGCATGATGGCCTGCACGGCACCTTCGTTGCAGCCGTCGATCAGGCGCAGGCCCAGACGGATCGCCGCCGGCCCCCTGCTGAAGTCCAGCGTGCAGTCCCAGTCGCTGTGGCGTACGTCCACGGGAAGAACGGTAATGCCATGCCGCCGTGCGTCCTGCAGCAGCTGGTCGGGGCTGTAGAAACCCAGCGGCTGGCTGTTGATCAGGCTGGCAGTGAATGCGGCCGGGTGGTGGCATTTCAGCCAGCAGCTGTTATAGGTCAGCAGGGCGAAGCTGGCGGCGTGGCTTTCCGGGAAGCCGTAATCGCCGAAGCCCTTGATCTGCTCGAACAGGTGCTCGCCGTATTCGCGACTGAAGCCGTTCTCCAGCATGCCGGCCAACAGCTTCTCGCGATGCGGTTCCAGCCCGCCACGACGTTTCCAGGCGGCCATCGAACGGCGCAGGGCATCGGCCTGGCCAGGCGTGTAGCCAGCTGCTTCGACCGCCAGCTGCATCACCTGTTCCTGGAACAATGGCACGCCCAGCGTACGCGCGAACACGCGTTCCAGCTGCGGTGGGTAGAGCGGGTTGTCCGGGTCGTTCAGTGCCTCCGGGCCTTGTTCGCGCAGGATCCGCCGCCGCTCCAGGTAGGGATGCACCATGTCGCCCTGGATCGGCCCGGGGCGCACGATCGCCACTTCGATCACCAGGTCATAGAACGTGCGCGGCTGCATGCGCGGCAGCATCGCCATCTGTGCGCGCGATTCGATCTGGAACACGCCGATGGTGTCGGCGGCGCAGATCATGTCGAAGGTCTTTGCATCCTTGGGCGGGATCGCATCCATGCGTCCTTCATGCAGGCCGTGCTGCTTCAACATCGCCAGGCATTTGCGGATGGCGGTGAGCATGCCCAGCGCCAGGCAGTCGACCTTCATCAGGCCGGTGGCATCCAGATCGTCCTTGTCCCACTGGATGACGGTGCGGTCGGCCATCGCCGCGTTCTCCACCGGCACCAGGGTCGACAGCGGATGCTCGGAGATGACGAAACCACCCGGATGCTGCGACAGGTGGCGCGGAAAATCGATCAGCTCTGCGGTGAGTGCCAGCAGGCGCCGCATCAACGGCGTGTCTGGATCGAAGCCACGCTCGCGCAGGGTTTCCGGCAGTGGGATGTTGCCGCCCCAGTGGTCCATCGCCGCGCCCAGCTCGTTGACCTGGTCCATCGGCAGGCCCAGCGCGCGGGCCACGTCGCGGATCGCGCTGCGGCCACGGTAGCTGATCGCCACCGCGGTCAGTGCGGCGCGCTCGCGGCCATAGCGCTTGAACACGTACTGCAGCACCTCCTCGCGACGCTCATGCTCGAAGTCGATGTCGATATCCGGTGGTTCGTCGCGCTCGGCGGAGATGAAGCGCTCGAACAGCAGGTTGCTGCGTGCCGGGTCGATCTCGGTCACGCCCAGCACGAAGCACACCGCCGAGTTGGCCGCTGAGCCACGGCCCTGGCAGAGGATGTCCTGGCTGCGCGCAAAGCGCACGATGTCCTGCACGGTGAGGAAATACGAGGCGTAGTTCTTCTGCTTGATCAGCGCCAGTTCGTGCTCGATCTGCGTGCGTTGCTTCGCTTCGATGCCGCCTTTCCAGCGCCACCGGATGCCGCGCTCGACCAGCACGCGCAGCCAGCTGTCCGGATCGTGTCCTTCGGGCACCAGCTCGCGCGGATAGGTGTACTGCAGCTGTTCCAGGGTGAAGTGGCAGCGCTCGGTGATGCACAGGGTTTCAGCCAGCAGTTCGGGCGGATACAGCTGGGCCAGCGCGGTACGCGGGCGCAGGTGGCGCTCGCCATTGGGAAACAGGCGCCAGCCGGCCTCGGCCACGCTGCAGCGGTGGCGGATCGCGGTCAGTGTGTCCTGCAGGGCACGGCGGCGGCGCACGTGCATGTGCACATCGCCACTGGCGACCAGGGGCAGGCGGTGGCGTTCGCCGAAGGCCTGCAGCTGCTGCAGGCGGCGTGCGTCATCGTGTTCGCGGTGCAGTTCCACCGCCAGCCACAGCCGATCATCGAAGCCGGTGCGCAGCAACTCGAGATCGGTGGCGGATGGCTGCCGGTCCAGCCACAGGCACAACAAACCGTCGGGCAGGCCGAGCAGATCGTCGCGCAGGCAGCGGTATTCGCCCTTGGCAGCCCGCCGCCGACAGGTCGTGATCAACTGGCACAGCCCGGCATAGGCGGCCTGGTCGGTGCACAGCAGGGCCAGCTTCGGACCGTCCTCGACCTGGAATTCGGCGCCGACGATCAGCGCCACGCCATGTGTCTTCGCTGCCTGCCAGGCGCGCACGATGCCGGCCAGCGAGCATTCGTCGGTGATCGCCAACGCGCGGTAGCCCTGGCCAGCGGCGCGCGCGAACAACTCTTCGGCGGTTGAAGCACCGCGCTGGAAACTGAAGGCCGACAGGCAGTGCAGTTCGGCGTAGCCGGGCAGTTCGCTGTGCATGGCGGCTCAGCCGAACCAGCCGTGCAGCATCCACGGCGCATGCGGATCGTTGCGCACGCGGAAGGCCCAGCCGCGCTGGCCATGCGCGGTTTCCACCACGTAGTAGTCGCGGCGCGCGTCAGCCTGGTCCCACCAGCCCGATTCGATCCGCTCCGGCCCGGCGATGATGCGCAGGCGCGGGTCACGCAGCGGCTGTGGAGCGTCCAGCAGCCAACCGGGGCGCAGTGGCCAGTATGCCGGTGGCCTGGCTGCTGGCTGGGTGCCGCTGGCGCGTTCGGGGCGATGGTCGGCCTGCACTGCCAGCGGCTGCACGGCGTCATCGCCGAGCCGCGCGCGCAGGCGCTCACGCAGCTGGTTCCACGGCATCGCCTGCGCCGGACGGGTATCGAACAGGTCACGCGCGGCGGGCACGAACGGCGGCAGCTGTTCGGCCTGCAGGCGCAGTGCGCGGCTGCCGGCCGGCAGGGCGAACGCTTCCATGCGGTTGCGTGCGATCTCGAACAGCAGCGTGGGATCGCGCTCGGGCGCCAACAGGCCGATGGTCAGCACGCTGGCCGGCAACAGGTCATGCTCGAAATGCAGGTCGAAGCGCTGCACGCCGCCATCGCGCGAGCACAGGAAGGCGGCCAGGTCGAGCAGCAGGCGGCGCAGCGGGAACAGCAGGGCCTGGCTGGATTCGATCTCGTATTCGAATTCGATGCGCGCATCGAAACGGTCCGCTGGCTGGTAGTAGCGCAATGGCGCGGTGGGCAGCCCGCGCAATGCATCCAGCTGCTGCAGGACCTCGGGGGCGAAGCGCCGGGCCAGGCTGTCGCGCGGCAGCTTGAGCACCGCCCCCAGCGTGCGCAGGCCGGAACGGCCAAGCACGGTCACTGCCTCGCTGGGCAGGCCGCAACGTGCCAGGGGCAGCTGCGCCAGCGCCGCCGGCAGCTGCTGCGCATCAAGGCCGAGGCCATCGTGGACGTTGGCCAGCACGCGCGCGGCATGTGGGGTAGGCGCGGCCACCAGGCGGTGGCGGAAGCCGAGTTCGTGCAGTTCGTTGCGCAGGCGCTGCTGGATCGTCAGCCAGTCACCGAACAGGGCGCGGCTGGCACCGATTTCCAGCACCAGCGCATGCGGAAAATCGAGGCTGACCTGCGAGCTGTAGGCATAGGCCCAGCTGGCCAGCAGCTGCCGGGTGTGCTGTTCGGCATTGGGGTCGTAGTCGTGCAGGTGCATGTCCTGCACCAGTACCTGTGCAGCCGACAGCAGCATGCCCGGGCGCAGCCCTGCTGCACGTGCCGAAGGGCTGACCGCGCGCAGCACGCGACGCTGCGCCGGCCCCTGCAGCAGTACCAATGGCCGCTGTGGGTCGGGCTGCAGGCGCAGCACGCTGTCCAGCGCCAACTGCGGCAACAACAGGCAGGCCCAGTGCATGGCGCGTCCTCAGTGGGCGATGGCCAGCGGCAACGGTTGTGCCGGCGGCAGGCCGCCACGGCACTTCAGCACCCGCACCTGGCCGTGGTCGAGCTGCAGGCGCAGGCTGGCCGGGGAAGGATTGCGCGCGGCCTGCGCCTCGCGGAACACGAAGCCCAGGCACTGGCCGCTGTCGGCGGCCACCTGCAGGCGGCGCAGGGCGCGGTCGTCGGCTTGATGCGGCCAGCACAGTACCGCCGCGCAGGCCGCAGAGCGCAGGCACTGTTCGGCGGCCCACAGTGCCTGCTTCGGCGTGGCCTGGATGACCTGCAACTGGGCCAGTTCCAGCCCGGCCGCTGCCCAGGCCGGAGCGTGCGGGCGATAGGGCGGAGCGACCAGCACGATCGGGCGGTCGCGCTGGCTCAGCCTGGCCAGTGTCGGCCAGACCAGCGCCAGTTCGCCAACGCCGGGCGCCGCCTGCAGTACCTCGCACAGTCCGCTGGCCGGCCAGCCACCGCCGGGCAGGCGTGCATCCAGTGCCGGATGGCCGCTGGCCAGATGGTCGCTGGCGGGGCCCTGGCGGGCCGGGCCACGCCACAGCTGGCGCCCGTCCAGCAGCCGGTCGAGGGCGACGACGGCACCCATCAGTCAGCCCTCCAGGGGAGGCGCCGGGCGGGCTGGAAGCGGCAGGAACGGGCGGAAACGGCGGGCATGGCGCGAGTATCGACGGGCCGGTATCAGGGGCTGAGACCAGACATGCTACTCGCGTTGTAAGTAGAATTACTAATGAAATCGGAGGGTCCGGTTTCAGGTTGCTGAAGGGGGAAAGCATCCACGCATGGCGTGGATCTACTGGAGAGAGCCCCGGCAAATCCATGCCGCAGCCTGGTAGATCCACGCCATGCGTGGATAGCGGTAAAGCGCGGTGCCGACCAAGGTCGGCACCCACCCGGCATGGCCCGGCGCTACCCGGGGATGCCCCTGGTTACGGGCGCACCGGCAGCGCCACCGGGCGCAGCGGCGCGGCATCGCCACCGCGGATCTTCAGCGGGCCGCCGATGAAGGCGAATTCGTAGACCTTGTCGCGGGCCAGTTCGTCCAGCGCCACCAGCTCGATTATCGGCGCACCCTGCTGTGCCAGCAGGTAGGTGTGCAGCGGCACGTAGTCGTCGGACACCTCCGAGGGGAAGGTCTCGAAGCTGAGGTTGTCGGCACCGACGATCATCGCGCCGCCGTCCTCGACCAGGAAGCGTGCCGCGTCCAGGCCCATGCCCGGCGGGTTGGCCATGTAGGCCCTGGGCTGCTCGAACAGGCGCATGCGGCCGGTGCGGATCAGCACCACGTCGCCCTGCTGCAGTTTCACCTTCTGGCGTGCCAGCGCATCCTTCAGGTCCTGGCGGGTGACGCGGTAGCTGTCCGGCAGCATGTCCACGCCCTTGGCGGCGGCCACGTCGATCAGCACGCCACGCGCGATCAGCGGCGGGAACTTCTCGATGCCGGTGACATTCCAGCCACGGTCGCCGAGGTGCTTGTCGGCCTCGAAGCCGTTCCAGATCTTCCCGTGGATGCCGAAGTGGTTCAGCGCATCGATGTGGGTGCCGGTGTGGCTGTACATCGAGAACGCGGTGCCGGTGTAGCTGCGGGTGAGGTTCATGGTTTCGCCCACGCCCATCGGATCATCCATCACCGTGCCGCGCGGGGTGTGGGTCATCCAGAACTGGTAGTGCGGGTCGCCGGCATCCTGCCAGCTGGGCATGCCGACGTAGTATTCGGTGGCCAGGTCATAGGCCTTGCCGCCGCTGACCCGCGACAGGATCGCGGCGCGCGAGGCTTCGGTGATCAGGTTGAGGCGGCCGATCTCGTCCTTCGGCCCCCAGGGGCTGGTGCCGACCTGCTGGCCGGAGGGAACGCGTTCGTGTGCGGACACGGGGGTGGAAGCGGCGGTGGCGGCCAGCAGCAGGGCCAGCGCGGTGGACAGGGTACGTGGGGTCATGGGGAAATCTCCTTGCAGGGTGGGGGAGGGTGCGGCTCAGGCCGCGACCAGGGGCGCCAGGGCCTGGCGCAATTGCGGCAGCGTGTAACGGCGCGCGATAAATCGCCCGCCAGACGTGAGATAAACGGTGGAGCGCCCATGTTGCGCCCACCGGAATGAAATTGCACGGGGCGGAAACCGCCCCGTGCCCCGGCTGGACTACCAGGTCGTGTAGATCAGCTCGCGCCGCTGCACCGCCTGCCGGCCGATCGTGTAGCGGATTGGCACCACCCGGTCCCTGAACTGGCCGAACACTTCCCGCATGGCCGGGTGGTCGTTGATCGTCAGGATGGCAGAGCCACGCACCCGAGCCATCTGACGCGCCAGCTCCTGGTACTGCTCCATCCCAAAGGGCGTGCCATATCCCTCGGTCTCCCAGTACGGTGGATCCAGGAAGAACAGGGTATCGGCGGCATCGTACTTGGCCAAGCATTGCTGCCAGGCGAGGTGTTCGATGGTGACCTTGTGGAGCCGGAGGTGCGCAGCGCTCAGATCCTCTTCGATGCGCAGCAGATTGAGGCCCTTGCCGCCCCGGCCGAACCCAGGGGTCTGGCCAGTCGCCTTGCCGCCCCAGGCAAGCCGCTGCAGGTAGTAGAAACGCGCAGCTCGCTGGATATCCGTGAGGGTGTCAGGGTGCTGAAGCTGGCACCAGCGGAACATTTCCCGGCTCGTCAGAGCCCATTTGAACTGCCGAACGAACTCCTCAAGGTGGTTGGCTACCACCCGGTAGAGGCGCACCAGCTCGCCGTGACAGTCATTCAGCACCTCGGCCTTGGCTGGCTCCCTCGCGAACAGAAGAGCAGCGCCGCCGGCGAAGGCCTCGACGTAAGTGCGATGAGGGGTATCGCCCACCAGGGGCAGCAGGTGGGGCAGCAGGCGGGTCTTCCCGCCCGGCCAGGGGAACAGCGTGGTCGTCTTCATTCTCAGCCTCTGCGATGGGTCTGGGCGAGGCTTGTCTTCCCCGCGCGGGGAGCAGGGCCTCGGCCAATAGCACGCGGGCTGTACGCGTGTGTTGCGGCGCCGGGCAGGCAGTTGCAGCTGTCTGCCCGGCGCCCTGTTCTTAGATGGACGGTCGGCTACTCACCTCTCGTAGAGGTACCCGGTGCACCATACGGCCAAGCCGCCGTCTGCGACCGGCCCGCTACGCGAGTAGTTAAACCGCTGGGTGGCGTCGAGGATCATCTCCCCGAACATGATCCTGCCGACGCGTAGGAACTCCAAAATGACGGTGCTGCTAGCGGGGCCGGCCTCGGAGTTGGCAATGAATGCAACTGCCGTTTCGGCCGTCGAATTGTTCTCTGCGAATGCGTACATGATCCGCGAGGTGACGGGTACCGCCGCAGAGCAGGACACGTCAGTGCTGGTCACCGCCGTGCCGCCGTTCAGTACGTACAGTGGCGCCGTGTTGATGTCCTGCATGTACTTGATTGCGTTGCTTCCGGTGCCGTGGACGAAGCGAATGATCTGTCCTGCTGCATTGGTTCGGAAGCTTCCGATGTAGCGCCGCGATGCGGCGCCCGCCTTGGTGCGGGCTGTTCCGCTGTAGGGAGCGGCCGGGACATCCGTAACGGCTTCGATCGCCGGCGTCGAGCCGTTGAGGTACAGATAGAGGTGGTACCAAGTGTTCGCCGCAAGCGTCAGGCCGCTGAGGGTCAGCGCGGCCGGCACCTCAATGGCCTGCTGCAACGACGGAATCCACGCGCTGCCGCTGGAAACGCGAATGGAAGCCGGCCCCACGTACTCCATGCGCAGGCCGAGGATGTGGCCAGCCATCGTCCACAGGCCGGCCCCGGCCGCGACCGAGGCCGCACTGGCGGCGGCGAGCTGGGAGAGTTTGACGTCAGGCATTGGGGTTACTCCAGGATGATCGGGTCGCCGGCTTCCGTGACGATGCGGTCGCCCGCTTCGGTCACCAGCTGGGCGCGGTAGAGGAAGGTGTGCTGCAGGCGCTGCCAGCTGGTGAAGCCGTCGCGGACAGCCTCGATCTCAACCCGCAGGGTCTTGCCGCCGCTGCCGACCGGCGGTAGGTAGCTGTCGGTTGCGGCCGTGATGCCCGTCTGCGTGCGCACCAGGGCGTCCTGCAGGTACCAGCGGGCGATGTACGTGGTGCCTGGCTCTGGGCCGATGCTGGACTGCTCGGAGTCGACCAGCTGGTCGGCCTGCAGGAGGCGATCGCGATGTGCCCAGGTGGCCACCACGGTGCCGCCAGTGCCCCACGCTTCGGCAGGATAGGCGTCGCCGTTGATACGCAGCCGGCCCGGCGGGTACGGCCGGATCTGGCGCCGGCGCATCGTCAGCGCGATCGCCGTGGCCAGATCCGGGTTCAGCTGGCCCTGGCTGGTGCGGGTGATCAGCTTGGCCTGGGGGGATTCGTTGGCCAGGTACTCGCGACCGTCGAAACCAACATACTCATCGGTGAACCACACCCGCGTACCCACGGCATGCGGAACCGGCACAGTGTCCACGCAGCCCCGCGCCACGGTAAGCGTCGCCGCCACCGGATCGATCGAGACCACCCGTACCAGCTCGTCATCGATCAGCGCCTCGGTGCCGACCTCGATCATGTCCAGACTGATGCCGGCGGACAGCGCGATGGCCGTCGTGGTAGCCGTCATTGCGGTGATCAGCAAGCCGGTAGGGGCGAAGTCGGCCGCGCCTGCCTCGGCGAACGCCGCACTACCCAGCCGGGTCTGCAGCGTGTAGCCGAATGCCACCGAGGACGGCCGCACGCCGATCGAGGTCAGGTAGCCGGCGTCGGCCGAGACGGCGGCCAGCTCCGTTGCCCCAAGGGTGGTGGCCAGATCGCGGTAGCTGGCCTCCTGCAGGCGCTGCACGGTGACCGGCTTGGGCTTGGTATCGGGCTCCACCCAGGCGCTGTCTGAAGGCTGGATGTAGCTGGCCGAAGCCATGCCAGCGACGTCTTGGACGACGGTCAGCACCACAGCCGTTTCGGTCTGTGTGCCCTCGTCGACGTCCAGGATACGCACCGGCATGCGGGCCACACCGCGCCGTGGCCACGACAGGGCGCGCACCTGCCCGCGCTTAAAGGGACCGGCATCCTGGCGTACCCGGATCTTGACCCTGCATGGCAGGCTGCTCACGGCGGCCACTTCGCGCGCCGCAACCCGCCCCGCGAGCGCAGCGTTCCACAGGCCGGGATAGTTCTTCCGAGTGCTGACCACGCGGCCCTGGGCCTGGACGCTGGCCAGATTCTGGTAGGTGACAGCCGCGTCTTTGTTGGTGGCGATATCCCGGTAGACGACCGTGATTTCATTGACGCTGCCCTCCAGCATCGGCTGCTGCCACTCCATCAGTTCGATGATGCTCGCCGGGCCGATTTCCTCCAGGGTGGCCGGATCGTAGTCCGGCCGCACCAGCACCAGCTCGGTCAAGCCCGTCACCGGATCCTCGATGCGCATGCCACCGATGTGGTCGCAGACCATGTCCATGAACTCGCCTGCAGGGACCGATCGGGACCACTTCAGGCACAGGCCGAAGCCCTCGTTCTTCAGCGTCTGCGCCGCCTTGCGGAAGCTCTCATCGTTGATCACGTCGATCGGGTGGCCCATGCCCTCAGTGCGCACCTGATAGATGATGTGGGCCGGGTTCATCCCCTCGTCGATCTGCACCAGGTCACCCTGCCAAAGCCCCTTCTTCCAGCCTTGGCGCCAGCGCGAGACCTTCTTCGTCCAGTTCTTGATGTAGGGATTCATGGCCGATACCTGGCCGTTGAAAACCGTGGTAAACAGGCCACGTGCGGCTGGCCACGGGCCGGGCACCAGCGACTGCAGGTAGGTGCTGGGCATCTGTGTAGGTTCACCCATGCGCACTTCCAGCGTGCCGACGATGCCACCTTCGCCCTTGTCACCGCCGAAGATCTCTGGCGCGAGGATGGTGATCGAGCGGGACGCTGTGATCGGACCGGTGGCAGGAATAGTCCTGGGGATGTTCATCCCGAGGATCTGGGTCCACGCCGTTTGCGCGCTACCGTCCCAGACCTTGCGATCGCCCACGCGGATCTCCCGCAGCGCGTCGACCGGGCCAAGGCACTCGCCCATGTAGAGCCCCATGTAGTAGCGGTAGCCAACGGTCTGCTTCTTGCCACTACCCACGGCAGGCCTCCTCGCGAGCGATCGCTGCCAGGCGCTGTGCGAAAGCGTCTTCCAGCGCCTCGAACTGCTCCACCGGCAGGCCCTCGTCCAGGAATTGGCGCAGATCGAGCCCATGACGATCCATCCAGGTGCGGATGCCGGCGGCGCACAGGACACCACTTTGCTCGCCCAGCTTGGCCGCGCGCGCGTGATCGACGGTAACCAGGACAGGGCGCTCCATCACTTCTTGCCGCCCTTGACCTTGATCGGCGTAGTACGCAGATCGCCGTAGTACAGGACGTTGGGATCATCGATCCACACCGTGCCGAAGATCATGCTGCATTCGCGACCGTCCTCGGCGGTGGGGACATTGAAGTCCTCCAGCGCGGCCGGCTTCGGCACCGTGGGCTTGGGCCGGTACACATAGCTGATGATCAGCGCAACGATGATCAGGACAATTTGAACCCACACGGGAAGGCTCCTCTAGAAGATGGGATCTGGGCCGAAAGGGTTCTTCGGCGGAATGGTGTGTTGGCCGCCGTAGTTCAGCGCGTTGTTGAATTTCTCGTGGCAGATCTGCAGGGCGTGGCCACACCCTGGGTAGGCCGATACCAGCCCGCCGGCAGCGAGCGGCGTTGCGGTCAGCAGCGTGAGGGTCGGCCCGACATGGCCAACCACAAAGCGGTACTCGACCGCTGTGCCCTGGACCCACTTGATGAAGCCACCCACGAACCAGCCGTCCGGCTTTGCCGCAAAGGCATTGGACGTGACCGTCTGGGCGGAAGCCGCCGACAATACGCCGTCGACTCGGAACAGCTCCGGGTTCAAGCCGCAGTCTGCGTCGAAGAGAGCGAATGGGCACTGGCCCTGCCAGCATCGGCGCAGTCCGTTGGTCGCGGCGGCGCCGGCGTTGCTCTGGCAGGTCAGGAGCAAATCGTTCTTACGCTCGCTGAAGTCGCTCAGGATGCCATTCCAGGTGCCACGGATCGCGCCGTCGCTCTTCCGCACCCGCCGCCACCGGACGACGATGCGATCAGTCGGCGGATAGGGGCGCAAGACTGACGCGAGCGATAGGGACAACGGTACGGTCACCTCCAGGTTTGACCTGGCTTCCTGGGCAGACTGGCCAAGCCGGCCGCGCTTGATCGCCTCGGGGGTAAACGTCTGCGAATCGTAGATCTCGGCTCGATCGCTGGAGGTGTAGCGCCAGCGCTGGGAACCGCGCCCAAACTCATACAGCTCAACATGGCGGGAGAACAGGCTCACGGTTCGCTCTCCTCAGCACCAATGCCGGCGAAGGACACGCGGCAACGCGCAACACCCTCACCATCGGTTTCATGGGACAGCTCCACGGTGTCGGAACTGAGGCGGGCCAGCACCATCCAGCTGATCAAGCGAATGGCACTCGGCTGCAGGGCGATGCCGTGCGGCGCGTCCAGCTGCAGGAACTCCCGCTGTGGATCCAGCTCCGTGGCCTCAATCAACTGCCGGTACAGCACCTGGCCACTGAACAGCTCGATGCGTAGGTGACGACGACCTGCCTGGGCGCGCCCGAAGCGGGCCACGCCTGCCCAAGCCACCACGATGCCGCTGGAGGTAGTTAGGGCTGGCTCGACCAGCTCCAGGTCATCGGCCCAAGACGGCACCCACAGCGCAGCCGCGCGGCCCTGCAACCAGTACAGCAGGCTGCGCAGGTTGGCCTGCTCGGTGCGCCCCCAGGTTTGCCAGGCGTGCGACTGCAGTGGCCATGCCTTGCCGGTGATGTCATCGACGGCAACAGGGCCGATATCGCCATCGATCACCACCAGCTGCCGGCCGAACTCGGCCGTCTGCGCCTGGTCGAGGTCGGGGCGCTGCTCCAGCACAGGTCGACCGCGATAGACCGCCGCCGGCGCCGTTGCTGGCCAGTCGCAGGTCTCCACCGCAGCCAGGCGCACGGTCGACCGCATGATCTGGTCGGTCACGCGTTCCAGGCTGGGGGTCTCGGCAATGCGAGCTGTCCTGCAGGGCAGCACCCGTGTGCCAGGTGCCCAGGCGTTGGCCGTGGGGCGGGCCAGCTGCAGACTGTCGGCGGCAATGTCGGCCACTTCCACCAGCTCGTAGGTGGTGACGTCCTTCCAAAGCATGGCCAGGCCGCCGGGGCGGTAGTCGCGCTGCGTAGCGGCCTGTACCGGGATGGACTGCACACCCAGCGCCAGGCGCGCACTCAGCCACGACACGTCGTTCCAGACCGGCAGCGCCCAGGTACGCGCCGACCAGTCGAACAGCGCGTGTTCAAGCACCTGGCGCTCGCGCCGGTCGGCCAGCACGCTGAACTCCCAAGAGCGCCTCGGCGAGCCACGCAATGGGAATCGGGCTTCGCCGCCGCCGATCGACTGCTGGACGTCGGTCGCCCAGGCCAGCGTTTCGGTGACAGGCCGCTCCCAATCCGGCGGCAGCATCCACGCCGACATGCGATTTCCGGTAATCGTGACGGTGCGGCGCCCCAGGGCCACGAAGTCGTAGGACAGCGACGCCGCGATTACCGGCGGACCTTCTGTCGTGACCGACAGCTGCCAACGGCGCAGCTGCAGGGCCGAGAATGCCAACGGCGGCGCGCCAGGACCTACCAGCTCGACGCCTTCGCCGTTCTCAAGGGTCACCGAGGCCAGGGTCTGCTGCTGTAGGTATGAGTTCCAGACCTGAACGTAGCGCACCTGGTTGGTGACCAGGTTGCCCATGTCAATGCGAAGAGGCAGGACGTGGATCTTGTAGTACCAGTCATCGAACGAGCTGCGGAGGTTCGGACCAGCTGACCGCTGCTCGGGTTCCACCACCGTGGCCTCATGGCCAGGCCCCACGTAGAAGCCAACGCCGGCCAGCGCAGAGCGGAACTGCAACGGGATCCTGGTGCGCGGGATACCCAGGTTGGCGCTGCGCCAGTTTGGCCCCATGCTGCTCTGAGTCGAGAGAAAGACCGTCATCAGGACTTTCTCACGGCCCAACCGTAGTTGCCGCTCGCCGGCGGTGAGTCGGTTCTGTCGTTCATCGCCAGCTTTCGCAGCCAAGGGAACACCACCCAAGTCTCGTCCGCGATCGTCACTTCCTGCTCTGGCTCAAGCCTATCCATGTAGCAGGCGCGCAGGCCGATGACCTGACCGATCGGAGAAAGATAAGGTGTGGTGCCAGGGCGCCGGACGGTCAGATGGATGGGTTGAAAGACGCTGCGGCCAGAGAACGTGTTGTCATCTGCACCGGCCAGAACATAGCCGAGCCACATGCTGTCGTAGCTGTCGGATGTTGTTGCCTGGTAAATCGACCCCACACCGCTGCCAGCTTGACCTTCCACACCCAAGGATCCACCGAAGTAGTTGCACAGCTGGTGGTAGCAATTGATCCGATTGTCCTCAATAGAGTCCGCGCGAACGTGGCCGCAGCCGGTGCCGTTGAAGTTGTTACCAAACAGCACGACATTGTTTCCATTCGGAATGAGAACGCCACTCCAACCGCCAGTGCGCGCCCAGTAGGTCCCATCGACATAGGTTCCACCCGCGTACGCACCAGCCTTCTCCAGCACGCCAAAGGCATGATGGCGATACTCACCGGCAACGGCTTGGGCCACCGCGACGTGGATTGCAGTGCCGTTAGAGAAGAGCTTCAGGCGCGGGAAGGGGCCAGTCAGCTCATAGGAAGAAATGTCGCGTGGAGACACCAACGGTTGCAACGCGGGAGTCGCGTTCCCATCGTAGCCAATGGAGATTCGTGACCGCAGGCTCAGCTGGTCGGTATTGAAAAGGTGCACGTAGTCCGAGATCCCAGGAATGCGGACCGTGGCTGTGCGGTTGGCACCGGCAAGCGTGTTTCGCTCGACCACCCAGCCATTGGCCTGCGCGAACTGCACAATCAGGTCGATCAGCGTTTGGACGTTCGGAATGTTGTTGAACTCGGCGTATGCCATTTTTCACTCCAGAGCGAAGGCGGCGTATTCGCCGTCGCCGGTTCGATACACGTTCGGCACCAGCAAGTAGTCCACGCCATTCGCAGTCACGATCTGCTCTGCCGTGGCGCCAAAGGATGGTGTGTAGAAGACGCCATCGAAGCTGCCGAAGAACTGCCCGCGCTCGGGCATGTCGCCGACCTGCCCGCCTCGGTCGTAGTTGCCAGGCACCCAGCCAATGCCGACGAGCTGGCCGCGTTGCAGCCAGCGCTGACCGTCAAGGCAGTTCCGGAAGTTCTGCTGACGGACACCGCGTGACCACGGCAAGGTCATGCGCGCGGTGGTCAGAGTGCTGCCGCTGTTGAAGTTGCGAATCGGCATCCACGCCTGGACGGGACTAAACAGATACGCCTGACTAAACGACAGGTTGCCGCTGCTGTCCGCGTTCGCGTTCCAGAAGTTCGAATGCTGGTAGGTGTCCAGTGACGCCTGAGCGTTCCTCCCCAGGAAGGACGCACCGATGAACAGCGGATAGCTCCAATCCCCCGGAAGGTGCTCAGGCAAGATGAAACCGCCATACATGGCGTCGTAGCGACCATTGATGCGGGTGATCACCTTGAAACAACGGCCGTTGGCGATGAACCAGTACTTGATGGGCGAGTTCACGCCCAAGATCGAGATGTAGTTCGAATTGGTGCCAGGCGGGTCGATGCTCGGCTGCGCGGGGTTGTACGCAACGTGGCCGCGAAGGGCCATGTTGTAGTAGTTGCTCGCCGGCAAGACCCATGCCTGCAAAGAGAGGTAGATCTCATCTTCTCCGGCGAGCCCGCGTCCCTTCAGCGACACAAAATCGTTAGCCACGATCGGTCCACTGGCCACACCGCCCACCACCTGCCACTGCTGGTTCGCTGCCACCAGGGCGGCGTTGGTAGTCAGAAAGTCCCGCAAGCGGGCCATGAGGTCGGTGATGTCGGCTGCGGTGTCAGTTACCCAGGCCATGTTCAGAGTCCCAGTACTTGGCGGACAGCCGCAGCGTTGCGGCTGATCTTGTTGATGACGGTGGTGTCGCTGCCTGGATCGTCCAGGTACTGATCGAGCAGGTCCGGCGATACCTGGTTGATGACGCGCAAGCCCAGCTGCGTGGCAGCGGCCATTGGCGTGGGCGACGCGGCGGTGAAGATGGGGGTGCTTGCAATCATCGGCGTGACCGCGCCGCCCTCGGCATAGCCGCGCCACCGGTCAATGGCCGCCATGCCGACCTGGTTGAAGGCCGACAGGAATGCCAGTGCGCCGGGCTGGCGGACTACCTCTTGGCGATGGACGAACTCGCCGGCGTGAACGATGCCGGCGGGCTGGTACTTGCCACCAGGACCGGTGTAGCCGCCGACCGCAAAGCTGGAAGCGGCCCCGATCGCATTTGCGGCAGCCATCGCAGCTGCTGCCGATTGCATCTGGATGGCCGCAGCGGTCACCGCCGCCGCACCGCTGATCAAGCCGGCACCGGAGGTGCCGAGCGCGGTTGCACTGGTGGCCACCGCCGTGGCCCCGGCGGTGACGCCTGCAGCTGCGCTCGACAGCGCCGCCGCCGATGCCTGGGTGGCGGCTGCAGCTGCAGCGTCAGCGCCGACGTCCACGCCCTTGTCGAACACCATCGAGGTGATCTTGCTGGCCAGGGCCTGCGACCACTGATCGGCGACGAACTCGGCCAGGCCAGTGGACACCGTCACGAAGAAGCCCCGCACCATGTCACCCAGGGAGGCGCTGCCGCTGGCCAGCGACATGAACGCCTCCTTGAAGGCGTTCTGGAACGTGGTACGGACGTTCTGCTGCAGGAGGTCCGTGGTTTGCGCCATCTCCCGCAGTTTCAGCTCGATCTGTTCGACCGCCGCCAGCGCCTCGGGGTTGCCCAAGGCCGTCGCGGCTTCCCGCATTTTCGGAACCAGTTCCCGCAACGTGACCAGCTTGGCTTGGTACAGGTTGACGATGCGCTGCTGCGCATCCGCTTCGGTGATGAGACCGGCCTGCAGCTCGACCTGGATGCGCTGCTGCTCCAAGGCAACCTGGCCCATCGTGCGGTTGTAGGTCTCCTGCAGGCCCCTGAGCTGGGCACTGGCCTCGGTGAGCTTCATCAGCTTGGCCACGTCGGCCGCTTCGGCGCTCTTGCCTACGTTGTCGAGCTGCTGCTGCAGGCGGCCCAGCTCCTTCACCGTCTTGGCCGCCTCGGCATCGGTGCCGGTGCCCTGCAGCTGCGCCAGCTGCAGGCGCACGTCGACCATCTTCTTGGCCATCTCCACGCGCTGGCGTTCGCTGTCGAGCAGCTGCGCCTGGTCGACCAGCTGGGACTTCAGACCCTCGCTGGCGTTCTTGTAGGCGCCTTCCTCGATCTCATAGCGGATACGCGCGGCCTCGCCGGCCTTGGTTTCGCCCTCCTGCAGGTCGCCCAGCATGGACACCTGCTTGGCCAGGTTGTCCAGCTCGCGCTGGGCTGCGGTTTCGGCCTTCTCGCCCTCGGTCTTGCCCGGCTTGCGCGTGCGGCTACGATCCTTGTACTGCTCCTGCAGCTGCTTGAGTGCCTTGTCATAGGCGCCGCCCTTGATGCTGCCATCGGCGCCGAAGACGACGTCGCGCAGCAGCGCCGGATCCGTGTTGCCAGCTGCAGCGCCGTCACGCAATGCGCGGAACTTCTTGCCCAGTTCGTCGACGGCCTTTGCCAGCTTCTCGGCCTTCGGTGCGCCGCTATCGAGCTGGTCCTGGATGGCCTTCGATGCGGCCACAGCCTTGCTCTGCACGTCCTGGTTGGCCTTATCGGCCGCCGCCCGCTGCTCCAGGGCAACCTTCTCGGACTCCAGCGCGGCGATGCGAGCCTTGGTCTGCTGTTCGCCCGCCGCGCCTCGGGTGGCGTCACCCGGAATCGGGCTGTTGCGCAAGGCTTGGAAGAAGGCCAGATCCTCACGCAGCGAGCTGAGGCGCGCCTCGACGTCAGTGCGGCCGACGTCCTTCATTGCCTGCCAGGTGCGCAGCACCGCGCCCTTGACGCCTTCCCATGCCTGTTCCAGGAAGCCGGCCGACTGGCGGGCCTCCTCTACACGCTGCTTGTGGACTTCGGCAAAGGCGCTGATGGCCAGACGTGCGGCGTCGGTTTGGCGCCCCTGATCCTCCAGAGCGCGAACGTGGTCGTACACCTCCAGCGTCAGGAAGTTGTACTGCTGGTTCAGTTCGGCCAGCGTCGCCGACGGGGCCTTGGCCAACTCGATGACCTTGGCGGTCGTCTTCTCGATGCTGTCGCCAGTGAGCGTGGACATGTCCACAGCGGCTTGGGCTGCCTCCGCCAGCGAATCGCTGGCGACCTGGCCGGAGCCGGCCAGTCCCTTCAAGGCCTGCTGGGCTTTCCCGTACTCGCCGGTGGCGCCGCCCACCTGGTTGCGCAGCTCGGCCAAGTGCCCAGCCGTCGTCCCCGCCGCATTGCCGGTGGCGATCAGGGACAGCTCGAGGGCGCGGTTCTCCTGATAGCCCTTGTATGCGGCGGCCGCGAACAGTCCCATCGTGGCCACGGCACCGCCAATGGCCACGCCCAGAGCGCCAAAGCCGGCCGCGCTGCGACTGCCCAGGTTGAGCAGCATGCTGCCGGCGCCGGACATATTACCCTGCAGCAAGTTGGCGCCGACACCAGCCAGGCTGGTTCGGACCTCGCGGGCCGACAGGCTGAGATTGCGCATGCGCCGATCGGCAAGGTCGACACCGTCGCTGAGCTGCTGCCAATGGGCACGCTGGCTGGCGATACCCACCATTGCCCGGTTGTAGGCCTCGCGCGAGATGGTGCCGGCATCGACCGATCGCTTGAGCTTGGCTTCATCGGCATCGAGCCGGACCAGCGCAGCGTGGGCTGGGTCGTACACGCGCAGCAGCTGCTGCATCTGACGCTCTTCCTTGGCGCGGGCGGAAGCGGCCTGTTCCTTGCTGGCCAGCAGTTGCTTCTCCTGCTTGTCCAGCTTGCCGAAGATCTCGGACTGCTCCTCCACCGAGATCAGGTTGGATCGCATCACCCGATCGAGCAGCTGCTCGGTTTCGGCCAGGTCTTCGAACGAGCGGGCACCGCGCTCGACGCGCTGCTGCAGCTCAGAGATGGACTGGATCTGCTGGGTGGTGGTGGCCTGCGAGGCGTAGGCAGCCTGAACTGCCTCGCGGGAGGCCTGCGCCTGCGCGGCGGTGGCGGCGGCATGCCGGGAGGCCGCTTCGCTGTTGGACTGGCTCGACTGCACCTGGGCGTCCAGTGCCCGCTTGTAGTCCAGCGAGGCCTGCACCATGTCCTGGATGCGCTTGGCCGCCTGCTCGGCCGTCTCACCCTGGCGCTGCAGGCCGGCGGCTGCGGTCTCCGCCGCCTTGCCGGTTTCGGCGACGCCCTTGGCATTGCCGACCTTGGCCAGGCCATCGGCCGCCTTCTGCGCCGAGCCGCCGATCTTCTCCAGATCCTTGTCGAGGGCCTGGACCGCGCTGCCGGCCTGGCCGAGGTCCGCTCGGATCTTGAGGGCCAGTTCCATGTTGCCGGCGTTGCGGTTCACGTGATTACTCCAGTTGCTTGGATAGATCCTTGGCTACGGCGCCGCCGGCGAATGCGGCGTTGATGTCGTGCAGCCTGGCGCGGCGCTCCCTACGGCTGCGCCTGTCTTCTTCCCGTAGGAAGAGCATCAGCTGCCGCTGGGTATATCGCCCGATGTCGGCGGGGGTTCGTCCGTACCCTGCCCGGATGAGGGTTGAGTAGAGCTGGGCCCAGCCAATGACCTTGCCAGCCGCTCGGCCGCTGCCTTTCGCATCAGGCGTTCGATGAAAAAATGGCCGTTCACCTGCCACCACAGCAGCTGCAGCTGCTCGCCATCGCGGTAGCCGAGACCGCTGATCCAGTCCTTGTCCTGGTCGGTCGCTGCGGCGATCAGCACCAACACGTCATCGATGTTGCTGGCCAGAACCTCGGCCACCGCTTCCATGCTCGGGATGACGGACGCATCGCCGAAGACGCGGTGCAGCCCTTCGACCAGCGGACGAATGTGACGGTCCAGACGTGCGGCCTCGACGAAGCCGTACTCACGGACAGTGATCTCGCGCCCACCGATCACCGCCATGCTCTCCGGGTGCAGGATGGCCAGGTCGTCGGGAGCGCCCGTCTTGGGCGCTCCCTTCTTATCCGGGGCCTCGACCTTCTTGGCCATCAGGCGGCCTTCTTCTGCAGCAGGCGACCGAAGCCGCCCAGCACCGGATCGCTGGCCCTGGCCGGATCAAACAGGATCGCGGCCGACAGTGCCAGGTTGCCGTACTCCTGGTTGATCAGGCCCAACGACTGCACCGGCGCGAAACGCGAGCGCCACAGCTCGATGACCACGGCGTCGCCGGTCTCGGTGTTGATACCGTCGAACTGCAGGAACTGCACCTTTCCTGGTGCGGAGAACAGCACGGTGTTCTCCACGCTCTCATAGCTGTAGGCCGCTTTGAACGGCTGCTGGAAAGTGCCGATGTTCTTCAGCTCGACGACGCCCTTGCTGTGGCCGACCAGCTCGTAGTTGGCCGGCGGCACAGTAGCCGGGGTGGTGGCGCTGTCGGTCAGTATCAGGGCGGACGCGAACGGATGATCCAGGCGCACCTGGTCACCCACCACCAGGCCGGTGGGGAACGCCTCGCCGGTCACCGTAGCACCGGCGATGTCCGCGACCGTTGCCTGGAAGCCCAGCGCCAGGTTGGCGGAGGACCAGTAGTCCAGCGTCAGGTTCAGCGCGGCGGTCGTGCCGGTGTCCAGGCGGCCGAGCTGCAGGCGCTTGCCGGAGAACGAGTCGGTCTTGTCGGTACTGTTGGTGGACAGCTCCAGGGTGGCTTCGGGAACGTTGCCGAGCCAGCGCAGCTTGCCGATCTTGCCATCGGGCTGGACGTCGGCGCTGCGGATGTAGCCCTGCAGCGAGAAAAGGGAACCGGTACCGGACATCGTCACTTCTCCTTCGTATCGGCGACCACGCGGTTCGCGATCAACCACTCGCGATCGGCTTCGGACACCTTGATCTTGGCCTTGGCGTCGTACTGAACGCCGGCGTGGGTGTGGGGCTTGTCGAGGGTGACCTCGACCAGCTTCTGGACGGGTGCTTCGTTCACCGCGCTGCTCCTTTGATGATGTGCTGCGTTTGATAGATGTCGGCCCACAGCGCGATGCTGGCGTTGTAGTCCTGCAGGTCGCCCTGGACGAACTGGCAGGCGCGTGCGCCCGGCAGGTTCGGAACCCAGCCAATCAGCGCTCCGCGTATGGCGGCCAGCACTGACTGCAGATCCTGGGCGACCTGCTCGCCGCGCTGATCGCGGTAGTTCCGCGCCGCAACTACCACGCCAAAGCTGGCGTAGGCGATCTGACTGCTCGGCACCTGCTGACCCGGCGGGGCGACGCCCTGTTGCTGCGAAGGCGCCTTTTCTCGGGCCAGCACCAGGTAGGCGCACGGTGCCGGGAAGTCCTGGAGCGACTGCACAGCGTGGTAGTCGGCCGCTCCTTTGATAGACCGCAGCGTCTGGTTCTCCAGCAACTTGGCCGCCACCAGGCGCTCGCGGACCAGCTCGACGTCGAAGGGCGCGGCGCTCACTTGCCGTAGTCCTCCAGCGTGGCGTGGGTGAAAAGTCGTGCCGGCGCGCACCACTCAGGCGAGCCACTGCTCGGAGGCGGAAGCGGATCGTCAACGCCGAGCGAGAACTTGCCGTCCCTCGTCAGTTCCAGAAAGCGCAGTGCTTCCTTGTAGTCGCGCACAACCGGATCCGTCCGGTCTTCGGTGTTGACCCGATCCTTGTGCAGCAGGTAGCGGGCGATCCAGCGTGCCCAGGTCGGGACGATCGTCGGCACCGGGTTGAGCGGCACGGTGTAAGGCACCGGCTTGCGCACGACCAGGTAGCCATTGATCACGCCGTCGGCGTCGTCCAAGGCGCGCTGCACGTGCGCTGCAGCCTGATCGGCGATCGCAACGTCTGCAGGATCGTAGGCACTGCGGTCCTCGCCGAGGAGCGTGGCGTCCATCAGTGCCTCATCGACGATGCGGAAGCGCTCCGGGGTGGCCACCTCGGCCAGTTCCCTGGCGAGTTTGGCGGCCGACAGCAGGGGCAGCGTGCAGTAGGACATGGCGGCCCTCAGACGTGGTCGAAGGGTTCGGCCGGTTCGGTGCCGAGCAAGCCAGCGGCCTGGTAGATCGCCGCGTCGTCCTCGGAGATTTCGATCCAGGCGGGAGGCTTCCGGACGCTGCCCCGGAACTTGAATGGAGCCAGCACCTCGAAACAGACGCGCGCCGGCGCATCGTCGTCGTGCGAATTCACGTCGGCGCCAAGGCCAGCAGCGGCATCGTCCGCGCCACTGGCTTCAGCGGTGGCCAGCGGTGCAGAGGCGGAAATGTCGCCGTCGGCGCCAGGAGCCTGATCGTTCTCGGCCGGTGCCAGCGCCGCATCGGCGGCCAAGCTCGTCGATGCGGCCGCGTCGACGTCGATCTTGGCATCGGCATCGGCCGGGGGATCCAGCTGTGCCGTGGCGGCCTCTGCGGGCTTCTCTTCCGTGACGGCCGGCGCGGCGGCCGGCTTGCTGTCCTGGACGGTCTTGGGTGCGCTGGACGGCGCGGTGCGGGGCTTGGCCACGACGGGGTCTCCGAATAGGTGTGGTGCCGTTCTCTCCGGCTGTCACGCATGGTTCTTCGTGCTGTGCACGATCAGGCCCGCGTTCGCCTGCTGCTGCCGCTCGCTGGGTTGTACGGATGAGCGACAGCCAATCCGGCGACGTCCTGTTGCCGGCGGCGTATTACAGGCCGGCGCCCTGGATCAGGTAGCCGGCGGCCATTCCGGCAAGGACCGGCGACGCATCGTTGCTGACGCCATAGATCCAGCTCTTGGCGTTCTTGTCGTAGTACGGCTCCTCGACCAGCGGCATGCCTTCAATGCGGTAGCCATAGCCGTAGCTCGGCTCCTCGGCATTGGCATTCACGTCGGAACCGGGGCTGACATAGGCCAGCACCACAGAAGTACCCCACACGTCGCCGAACTCGTCGTTCGCACCAGCGACGACGCCCGCGCCCACCACGATGTTCTCGATCTCGAACACCTGACGGAGCAGATCCAGGGTGACTTTGCGGATACCGCTGTCGGCCGAACGCGCGATGATCTTGGGATGGCGCTTGAGCTTGCTGAAGGCGGTGGCCGACAGGAGCATCGTGTTGGGATAGAGACCGATGCTGGCGCGGACAGCTTCCTTACCGGTCTCGACGTCACTGGCCGGGTCGGAGGCATCGTTCGACCAGACGTCGGTTCCGGTCAGGGTCACCTTGTGGTCGTTGTCGTAGTTGCTGGCATTGGTGGCGATGCCGGCACATTCGACTTCGTACTCCAGCAGCTGCGAGCGCAGCACGACATTGACGGCACGGGTCGCCAGGTTGATGCCCGGCACTGCGTTGGCGTCGCGCATGTGTTCGCGCGGCACCACCGCTTCCAGCGAGCTGGGGATGATGCTGTACGGCTTGCCTTCATAGCCGAAGCGGACGCGCTTGGTGGCCGCGCCCGGTGCGCGCTTGGAGTTGTAGACCTTGAAGGACTCCTTGCCGAACTCGATGACCCGGCCGCCGTAGGCAGCAACGTCGGCGAAGGGGAACAGGACGGATGCGACGAGCTGCGCCTGGCGGTAGCCACGGGCGTGTTCGGAGAGGATCGGGTCAACGACGCGAACCTGGCCGGGGGTCATCTGTGCGGACATTACTTGGTCTCCTACGGCGAGGTGCCGATCAATTCGGGATGAGGATCACTTCCAGCACGTCGCCATCGGCGGTAGCGCTGGAACCGGGCGCCGCACGGGCGACGACCTTGCCGGTGTCGGCGGTCAGCGCTTTGCCATCGGCACCGACCTGGATGGATGCGCCGGCAGCGATGGAACCGCCGGCCACCACCTGGGTGGTACCGAGGACGTCGACCGGCGCCAGCTCGCCGATGGCGGCATTGGAGCGGGTGACGCCATAGCTGTTGCCGCCGGCAGCAGCCACACCACCGGCGGGCGAAACGAAGCGGTTGGCAATGAGCGCTGCGGTGGCCTTCACGGACAACGTGAGCAGGGCGATGTTCTGCGACATGGTTCTCTCCTGGGAAAGTGGGTTAGCCGCCAACCGCTGCAACCGCATCGGCCCACGAAGTGCCGGGGTGCTGCAGCTGGTGGGCCTTGGCCTTGTTGAACAGCACCGCTCGGTCCGGCGACACGGTGGAGCCGAGCGGCGCCGAGAAGTTGGCCGGCGATTCGACGCCCTGGTCGCCCGACTTCTCGGAGAAGTCGATTGCCTTCGGCATCGCCGTGAGCAGCTCGCGCAGCACCTGTTCCGCCGGCTTGGAGACCTGGTTGTCACCTTCGGCGAAGTTCAGCGCCTGGCCGCCGGCAGGCATCGCCAGCAGCAGCTCGACGACGCCCGCCTTCTGGCGCGGCAGCAATTTGCCTTCGGTGACCAGGGTTTCGGCGAAGCTCGCCGCATCCTCGCGACGCGCGGCTTCTTCACGGGCGGCGAGCGCCTTCTCGCGCGTGTCCAGGGCGGCAGTCTGCGCCTGGATTTCCTGCTCGCGCTGGGCGATCTGTTCCGGGGTCTGCTGTGACATGGGATTCTCCGAGGTTGTTTCATCAATGGGTGCCGCAAAAGACGTCGGCGAAAGACCCGCGCTGTCGTCCGGCTCACGGGTGCTTTCAGTGACCTCGCGGATCTGCCATTGCGGGATGATCTTGTCGGCGGTTTCCAGCCCATCACGGTCGATGAGGTAGTCGCGCAACGACTGCAGCAAGGAGCCAAACGTCCAGCCCAGGCGCGCGAGCGGCTGCGAGAAGCAGACGGCCTCTTCGCCGTCAGCGAAGGACGCGGATTTGAGGCCCTTGACCGCCGGCGGCTGGGCGCCCAGGAAGCCGATGTGCCGCAGGTAGAACTTGCCTGGTGTCGGATTGCCTGGGGTATTGGGCAGGAAGATCGACGCGCTGATCTTCTTGAAGCGCCCCTTGTTGACCATGCTGGCGAAGTCAGGGTCGACCTGGTGCGGCTGGGCGAACAGCACGCCATCGCGGCACTCCAGGGCCTTGCCCCAGCCGTATGCCGGCAGATCAGCCTTGGGATGACCAACGACGATTGGCGCTTCGTGCAGATCGACACTGTACGTCTGTGCAATCTGCTGAACGTCCTCTTCGGTGAAGGTGTAGGAATTCCCGTCTTCGGCGACGTGGGTTCCTGCCTTGAAGATTTGCAGTGCGGCGGCGGGCTGGTTCATGCCGCCATGTTCCTGTCGCGATCGCGTCAGGTCATTTGCACGGGTTCACAGCTTTTTCGGGTCGCACGCGCGCGACTGTAGGCAGGCCACCCGCATCATCGCCTTCGAAGCGGGAAGGATCGCGCAGAAAGCGGTGTCTGACACTTGCGGCACATTAGCGATGCATCACCGTGCCACTCAGCACGTCATCGGGCGCAGCGGCGCGCTGTTGCGCTCACTCCGAAAACAACCCTGCCACGTGATCGGAGGCAATGAGGATGACCTCTTGCTCGTCCTCGGTGGACAGGCCAAGCCACGGGCGCGCGGGAATGCCGATCGTGTACGCCGGCAACGTCACCCACTGAGCGAAGTTGGATTGGCGCCGCTTCACGAACTGCGTTCCGACTTCGCCATCCCGGCCCTGACGGAAGTACACCTGGGTAGAGCGTGCAGGCCTGTTGATCGCGCCGCCGAACTGGTGGATAGCGCCGTAAGGTGCGTTGGTGCCTACCAGCAGCGTGTCACCCACCACTTGATGCGCGAGCTGGTCACCGAGCATGTGGAAGTCGAAGCGGAGCATCGGAACGCCCGGACGCTTGCGTTCCTTGTACCGCCGGTAGCTTGGCGAGAGTGGTGCCCAAGGGGCGCCGTCCGGCGACACCTGGCGTGCGGCACGGTCGCGCGTAGAGCGCAATAGGTACTCGCCGATATCCTCCAGCATCGGCTGCAACGCGTCGTTGCGCAGCCCTTTGGCAGCATTACGCAACGCGGGGCCGGCAGTGTCCTTGGTGATTTCAACGCGCGCGGCCATCAGGGGATCTCACCTTGAATCAGCTGCCAGCTCCCGTCGTCGACCAGGCGGTAGAGCTTCCTCGCTGCGACCATTTCTGCCTGCTTGATCAGATTTGGAACGCCTGCTTCTGCCTGGATCTTGACGTCAACGATCAAGCGCTGTCGCTGCCGATCCCCCTGAAGAACAAAGCGCACGATGCTGGCGGCAGCGTCGTACAACAGCGCAAAGGGTGAGCGCATTGCGCTGGCCAGCGTTGGGAAGTGGGACGGCGGCACCTTGTCCAGTACGTCGGCGGACTCGATGGCGATCGCCGCCGAGCCCAGCTCTGCCGCCTTGCCCTGCAGCGCATCGACTGCACTCGCCTGTAGGGCACCGACGAGGTACTGGCCTGCGTGTGTGCGGCCAGCTGCAGCTGCTGCACGCCACTCGGCCAGGCCGGCCTGTATCGCGCCCAGCGCACGGGGGCGCTCCAGCACCTGGGCAGCAGTACGTGCTGCCGGGTTTGCAGGCAGGCGCACATTCCTGCGCAGCGCACCCTGCAGCGCCTCTTCGATGCCGCTGCCCAGCGCAGGCGGTGTCTGCGGTCCGCCTCTGCTGCTCGGCCAACCATCCAAGCTGCGGCCAGGGGCATAGCCGAAGCCTGGATCCACACCGATCGGCGTTTCAACCAGGAACGGACCGCCTGGGCTGCGCTGCCCGACCAGGCGCTGCTCAAACTCGATAGGAGGAGCCTTGTCCGGCCCATCCTTGCCCAACCGCGCCAGATCGCGGTCGTTGAGCGCCTCGACATAGCACTGGCAGCCCCAGCCATTGGCGGGGAAGTACCACTGCCACCAGGGATCGTCGCAATGCAGGACCATCCCATCCCAAGCCTGGTGCAAGGGCCTCGGGGTTTCGACTGCGTCGCTATGGCGGTAGCGCCACCAGGGCCTGGACTTCTTCAGAGCCTGCAGCTGATGCCAACGGCCCGCGTTGTAGCTCTGGCGGAGGTTGGTCTCGTAGATGACGCGGCTGCGCCAGTTGCGTCCACCGTTGTAGTCCCAGCCATGCGTGGCCACGATGCTGTCGAAGTCGCGGCGGAACTGCTCCAGGGTAGTGCCATCTTCTTTAGCCTTCAGGATGGCAGCGGCGAAGTCGGCCACCAGCTCGTCGCGGTTGGCACCGGCGACCATGAAGCCCTGGTCATGTTCCGACTCCCATACGTCCAGCCAGCTTTCCGTGACGATGTTTCGCTTACGCCGGAAGAACGCGATCTGCTGGGCGAAGGGAACTGTGCCGTAGCCAACACCAGCCATCGATCAGCTCCCGATCGACTGCTGGACGTCATCGCGGCCGCGCAGGTGCGCGGCTGCGAGGCCCTGGGCTGTAGCCGTCGCAAACTCCTCCAGGCTCATATCCGGCGCCCGTGCCAGCACCTGTTCGTACAGATCCTCCAGAGATGTCGACTCCTCCGTAAGCCCACGGAGGGTGGCCACCCATTGCTCACCAGCAGGCCGCGTCACACGATCGAGCTGGGCAGCCATGCTATCGGCCGCCCTGCCAACCGCATCTGCGAAAGCGGCCGGATGATGGCGTTGCAGCAGTGAGAGGATGGACGCAGAAGGGTCCGCGAATGCCGGTCCGGCGATCGCGCTGGAATCAAGAGGCGGCACTGCGGCGGGAGCGCCCACCTCGACCCATTCACCACCATAGGTGTCCTGGACGTGCTTGAGGGTGGGCTTGAAGCCAAGGCGCGATACCGTCTCTTCACGCTTCGCTCGGCTTTCCAGATCCTCAGCCTCTTCTGTGACGCGGTACACGCGAGGGATTGCAGCACCGGGGAAGTTCCACTCCGTGATCCAGCGGGCGGGACCAGTGTTGAAGGACTCACACACCAGGTCGGCATCGGCCTTGATGATGTCAGCGCGCACGTCGGCCTGCAGGTCGTCATTCCCCAGCCGTCCGGCGGTGCCTTGGGTGCTGGCTGTTTGACCCAGGACGACCTTTTGAATGGCCGCGTCCATCGCATCCTGGAGGGCCTTGTAGTCGGCCGTGCCACTACGGCCGGCCTCCAGGAGGGTCAGCTTCATCCCTTCCGGCATGATCACGCCGGCATCGGTCGTGATGGCGCGAGTAGCCTGCAGTAGCTTGGCCTTCTCCGGATCGGTGGCATCCGAATCATAGGTACCCACGGCGGTGGGCATCCCGAACTTCTCCAGGAAGATGAGCCAGAACTTCATGCCGTTTCGCTTGAACAGCACCGGCCAGTAGAGCCAGTGTGCGAGGCCCAGGCCGTAGGGTTCATCGTCGTGATCGGCGCCGGCGCAGAAGCTCCAGAAGTAAGGCGCCTCCGCCGGCACACCTTCCAACATGTTGTTCATGGTCAGCATGCGCAGATCGCCTTCCTTACCGAAACGGAATCGACGGCGATTGCGCACCTTGATCGCCTTGAATCCGATGCGATCGCCCACGCGCTCGTAAATCAACTCGGCCACGGCATAGCCATAGAAGACGCCGGTCAGCATCTTCGTCGTCACGTTGTCCCAACCAACCTTGTCCAGTTGCGCCTTGAGGAAGTCGGCGGCTTCCTGGTCGATGGGGCGATCTCCGCCAGCGTCGACCTGGTACTCGCATTGCGTAACTGCCAGCTGGCGCTGGCCAAAGGTCGACTTCACCTCCGGATCGGAGAAGACCTGCTCGTAGATCAGCAGGTCACTGGTACCTCGCGAGCGAAGCACGCTGTCGTAGGGACGCAGCAGTGGGCCGCTGTAGCCGCGAGTGATGTCGATGCCATCCGCGGTGGTAGCGATCTCCCGGCCGATCTCAGGGCGCGCCTGGTTCATACAAACCCTCCAAAGTCATTACCACCTGCCACAGTGCCGAAGCCGTCGTCGCCAACGCGCACGGGGCCAGCGCCCAACCCGGCGAAACTCTCTCGCGCACCCGTAGACAGAAACTCGATTGGAACGCGTGCCACGTGGTTGAGCGCCGCGAACTGCATCAGGGCGCCAGCGATAGCGCCGTCTCCGTGCCGCACCAGCTCTGGATCCTGCAGATCCTTGCGCTCCAACTTAGGGACCATCGGAATGCCATCGACGTATTCGACCGCGCGGTGGTCATCCTCCAGCGAGGCATCCCTGGGAAGGATGATGAAGCCGTCTTCGAACAGCGCGATGTACTTGGGCATCCATTCGCCGTACCAGGGCCGCGACAGCGTCACCTCGTGGACGGGGCCACCCTTGTAGCGCCCGGTCTCCTTGTCCAGCTCGGCACGGCCGTACCGGTCTCCGGTGTACTCCATCAGCGTCTGGCCGGGGCCGGTGGCATCCCCGGCAAACGACCAGCGGCCTGCAGCCTCCATCTTCAGGAAGTCCAGCAGCGCCCACAGGATCTGCTCCTGCTGGCGGGTGGGTGCATTGGCCATCTCGATCAGGAACGGCACCACGCGGCGGAGATCCTGCTCGATTCGCGCCGGCATGATCACTGAGAAGTGGCGATGGCGCGCGAAGTCCATGCCAACCGCCCAGCGGCCACTGAAGCCCTTGGCGGCGGCCTTGAGCGCCGGCAGCAGCTGGGTGCCAATCCAGGACGCGCACCAGACCTCGCGCTCCTTCTCGGGACGCTTGGGGAAGTCGTCGTCGAAGACGATCCGCAGCACCGTGCGGGTCTCCGTCATAGCGCGGTCCAGCCAAACCGAAGGAATGGCCGAACCATCACCGTCGCGGGGAATGACGTCCAGCTCCTCGCGCATGGCGGCCTTGCGAGGACCATAGGCAGAACGGATGCCGGTGTACCACTCCTTCTTGCCCTCGGCGGTGGCCACCTTGCCACGCATGGCGCAGACGCGCTCATACAGCCCGTTGGCCACGGCATCGTCGAAGCTGATCCGAATGACCCCCGCCTTGGCGCCGTAGCGGCCGGCGCGGACATCCTGCACCAGCTGATTGAACGGGTTCTTCTTGCCCCGATGGGTCGACCAAACGCGGATGCGCCCCCCCCAGATGAGCAGCGCGGTGGCCGATTCCAGCACCTTGGCCACGTCCTTGTGCAGTGCCGCTTCGTCGATGTTCACGCGGCCCTGCAGGCCGTGGATGTTCTCTGGCCGCGAAGACAGGGCGGTGATGCGGAAGCCGCTGGCAAACCGAACACGGAATGCCTGGATCTGGCGGCTGGTGCCGTCGGAAAGCTGGTCATGGAAGATGTGCTGCTCGATCCGAGTGGCCTGGCCACGCGCGATGATCGGTGCGAACTTGGCGACATAGCCGATGTACTCCAGGCCCTTTTCCCTGGTGTCGGCGATGTACCAGATGTTGTCACCGCCGTCCTCTTTCGAAGTGGCGGCCGTAATGGTGTCGTCCAGCGCCTGGGCGAAGGTAATGCCGGTACGACGCCCTTTCTCACAAACTGCGATGTCGAGCAGCGCCTGCATGCGCAGCCACGCAGTTTGGTGAGCCATCAACACGCCGGCGGCCAGCGGATCGAAGTCGGCCGGAATCTCGCGGACACAGTCGGGCAGCTCGTCCCATTCAACGAGGCGTTCGGTATCCGGCAGTGGTCGCAAGCTGTCGACCACGGTCAAATCCCCATCAGCACTTGTTCGCGCCAGAATCGAGCGTCCTCGGCGGAGAGGCCACGCGCCTGGGCGGCAGTCTCGACTCGGCTGGCGGCCTCCAGGAGTGCCTTCTCGCGCACTTCGGTTGCCCACTTGTGACGGTTCACACTGGCCCGGCTGAGGGTCGCAATGTTCTTGGCCGCCTTGCCCAGGAGAGCAATGCGCTTGCCAGGGTCCATGCCCTCGGCGTCGCCTTCCTCCAATTCCTGCAACGCCAGCAGCGCGTCGAAGATCTCGGTCTGAACGATGCTGATGATCGCGTTGCTGCGCTCGTCGGCATCATCGGGCGCAGCCTGGCTGATCAGGCGCGCCGCCTCGGTGCTGGCCTTGACTGCGGCCAGGCGCCGCTCCAGCTTCTGGCCATAGGCGCCGACGGCGCTCTTGCCTATGCTGAAGCCCTTCTCCGTGAGCCATTCGGCCAGCCCGACGTACCCGCCGAAGCCGGAGGCAATCAGCCGGGTGTCCAGCTCGGCGCGGATGTCCTGGGGAAGCTGATCGATCTTGCTGGCCGGAGGCATCGTGTCACCACCACTTCTCGGGCCGGGCAATGCCCGGATCGCACTTCGCGTTGTACTCGGCGATGTCGGTGCCAAGGCGGGTCATGTCGGCATGCCAGCGCCCGTCCGGGCGCTTGTCCAGCTCGATCATGCGGCGGTCTTCTAGGTAGTCCAGGGCACGACGCAGCTCCAGCTGGGTGGCGTCCGGGTACAACGCCTGCGCAATGCTGAGCAGCACCGCCTCATATGCGCCGTATGGCGAGGCGTTGTGCAACCCGAGCAGCATCACCCAGCGCAGGTTTTCCCGGCGAACCTTATCCATGTCCAAATTAATGCTCACGTCTTGCTCCTTGGATCTGAATCGTCTTGATCTCTGAGTTGATTGCGTCGAGCTTCGCCTCGATTACCGTCTGGCTTCGGATGTGGTCGTCCCTGCGCACGTACTTTTCCGCCAACTCCGCCCGCAGGCCTACCAGCTCCAGCTCCTGCTTGCGCCAGCCCTCTGCCGCCTTTTCGAACCCGGCCATTCGCTGATCAATGCTCGCCTTGATCTGGCCTATGCCCCACTTGACCAAGCCCACCAGCGTGCCGAGGAGCATGATCACCAACGACAGGGCCTGCCAAAGTTCCAGTTGGATCTTCATTTCGTGGCGTCTCCGCCACTGAGATTGGGCTGTGACATTTTTCTGGCGCCACTGAGCCGTCCCGATGTCGCGCGATCGTCGTTGGCCCGCTGCAGCAGCTGCTGCCACGCGGCCTCTCGCACGATCGCGTCGATCGCGCATGGAGTGAGCGTGCCGTCGTGCAGACGGCACAGCGGCTGCGGTGGAGACGGGGCCTGCAGCGGATCGGTGAGTGCCGGGGGCAGCTCGACGTAGACCATCACCGGCCACTCGACCAGTTCAGTGCGGGTCAGCGGTTGCTTGGTCTCCCCACAGCCCGCGAGCAAGAGCAGCGCACACAGGAGTGGTGCGAAGCACGTTGCAGTCTTCATCGGAATCCACCTTCTTGGTCAGGGCCTGCTGGCGCTGTGCCGCCAGGCGTTCGAGTTGAGCGATGCGGTCTGCTCGGGCATCCAGCTCGGCGATTGCTGCGCGCTGCTGGGCCAGCTTCGTGTCCGCCTCCCGTTTGAGGGCGGCCCGCAATGTGGCAACGGCATCGGCGTTGCCGGCGGCGACGCTGCGCGCGGTGTCGCGCTCCGCGCTGAGTGCGATGACCTGGTCGGACAAAGCGTCGACCCGATCGACCTGGTTTCCCGAGCCCCACCGGTGGCCCAGCCAGAGCCCAAAGAAGAAGGCGACAACCACCACGGCCAGGGCGAACCGCACCACGACCGGACCCGTGGCAGCGCCCACGACGTGCTTGGCGGTCAGGTGCGGGTTCACGCACTCACCGCCTTGCGGGCACGGCGCAGGCGCCACCAGGTGAAGATGCTGGCGCCGGCCAGTGCCATCACGCCGATGGCGATCGCCAGGCGCAACCAGCTGGGCATGCCGGTGGTGGCCTGCGCCACAGCATTGACCTGCTGGATCGCTGGCAGCACTCCCTGGATGACCGGCTGCAACTGCTGCGCTGCTTCCACGGCGGCCATCGTGCCGCCCGCAGCGGCTGCAGTAGCGGCTGCCGTGGTGACCGACGCAGGCACGGCAACCAGCGGCTTCGCGCCGGGGTTGACGACGCCGGCCAGGCGCAGGCCTTCCTCAATCACGTCCGAGCTGTAAGGTTGCTGCTCGTTTTCGTGGCGAATGATGGCCTCGACCATCGGGCGCATCCGACGGTATTCGTGGGTGTTGATGAACTGCGTCGGGGCGACGCCCACTGCATTGGCGACGACGCGGACGTAGGCATTCGTGTTGTTCTCGCTCGGAGGCGCCCAGCGATCAATCAGCTGCTGCACGGTGCTGCAGCCGTGCTTGTCCTGGTAGTTGATCAGCAGCAGGGCCATTGCGCGGATACCCCAGGCCGGTGTCGAGAACACTTCGAAGCGCTTTTCGTTGCGCTGCTCTTCGGTCATCCGCTCGCGGGGCATGCGTCCCTGCCACTTGTTGGCGGAGTTGCGCTCAATGTTGCCCGGATTGTTGTTTCGGATACCGCGCGCGATCTTGTTCGTCATGGCCTGCTCCTGGAATAGAAGGGCCGACGGGACACGACGAGGAGCGCCCGTCGACCAGGCGCGCCCCGAACGCGCCGAATCGATGGGATGCAGTCTCTATTTCGACAGCGCTCAGGTCATTTGCACGCGTTCCAAGCCTTCCTCGCGCGCGCGCGAGATAGTGGGCAGGAAACGAAGAAGGCCACCCGGAGGTGGCCTTCTGTCAGTTCGCGGCGTGCAGCGCCGCAGGTTGTTCCATCAATCGCTTTCGCGCATCCGGATCAAGATCGATGCCGCGCAGTTGCAGGATTCGCTGGAAGGTTCCATCCGTGTTGAACACCAGCATCACGTGCTTGAGCTGGGTGTCAGAGCGCCCAGTCCAAACACTGGACTTCGACTGGACGTGCTGCCATAGGTACGCGGTTGCTCCGCTCCTGCCCACGGTCGAACTCTGCGGCTCCGCACCGAGCAGCGCGACAGCTTCGGTGAGCGTGGTCTTTCCGACTTCCAACTGAGCCAGGTTGGCAGCGTTGAAATCCTGCCCAACCGTCGCCTTTGCAGCGGTCAGTAGCAGCAGAGCGATGACTGCGAAGTACAGCTTCTTCATGGTGACTTTCTCCTTGTCTTTTTGCGGGGCTTGACGGCGACGCTGGACTCATCCGTAGCGGAACGGACGTCGTGAACGAAACCATCGATGGTGGACTGCAGCAGATCCGACTGGCCCAGCGCCGCACCGACCAGGATGTCGCGGACGAGCGCCTGGTAGCTCTCTGGAAGGTCCAAGGTCGATGCCTTCTGTGACGCATCCGAAAGCAGCTTCACTCGACGGCCCAGCTCGACTTCTGCTGGTTGGGCGAACACCGGCCCGCCGCCTGTGGCGAGGAACTCGGCGCGAACGTGTAATTTTTCCACCAAGCCGCGCATCTCGTCCGAAGACAGCTTCTTGACCCGTCCAGAGGTCAGGTTCTTTACGCGATCGATAGATATACCAAGCCTTTCAGCCAGGTCGACCTGCCTGAATCCCCCGTCTTCCATGATCTGGCGGATGAGTGAAGAAACCACACGAACCCCTTGCAAGGTGTACTTTTTACACTTAGGATTGTTCCGGAGTCGTCAACGGCCCTTTTACACCCCGGCAATAAGAACCGAAGGATAACCCAATGCGTTCCACTGACCCCGGCATTGATCTTCACAAACGTGTGCGCGCCGGCTTCCTGCTCCAGGGCACCACCCTCACTCAGTGGTGCCGCGAGAACGGAACCCACATTTCCAATGCCCGAGGCGCCTTGCTCGGCACCTGGGATGGCCCCAAGGGCCGCGCCATGCGCAGCCGCATCATGAAGGCCGCCCGCATCGACAAGGTGCAGGCATGAACGCCCCGGCACAGCAGCCTGTGCGGCGCGCATTGCGCCTGATCTTCGCCCTGCAGGGGCACGCCTTCGACGGGCTGCGCCTCAAGCAGTTGGCCGATTCGATCAAGGCAACGCCTTCGACGGTTCTGCGTGATCTGGAGGTGCTGGCCGACGAAGGCATCGCAGAGCGCATCGCCGGCCGCGATGAGTACTGGCGCCTTTCCCCCCGACTGATCCAGCTGGCTCGCGCTCACGAACAGGAGCTGGCGCGCGTGCGCCAACGCCTGGAAGAGACCGAGCAGCGCTATTCCCGCAACCCCAACTGATCGACGAGGACAGCAATGACCAAGAAAGACACCGCAGGCCGCAAGGCAGTGGCACAGGCCGAGGTAGTGGGGCCGGAGTTCATTGGCAAGACCGACGCCAATGACGCGGCTCAGATGGAGCAGATGCGTGAGCGTCAGCTTGCGCTGGTTGAACAGTTCGGCGAGGGCCTTGCATGGCATCCGGACCACTACGAAGCGGCGATCCGCCGCGAGCTGCATCGTGGGTGCGAAGCGTTCCTGCGCGCTGGCAGCTACCTGCTGGTGGCTCGCGAGTGCAGCGTCCACGGTGAGTGGTCGGGAATGCTGCAGCGCCTGGGCATGGAACCGCGTCAGGCACAGCGGATGATGGAAGCGGCCCGGCGCGTGGCCGCATTGCCGAATGCGTCGACGTCGACGCAATTGGTCACCGCGATCAAGAGCGAGAGCAAGCTCATCGAGCTGCTTTCGCTGCCGGAGGAACAGTTCAAGGAGTTGGCGGAGACCGGTGAGACCGGCGAACTGGAACTCGATGACGTCGGCAACATGTCCGTGCGCGAACTGCGCGACGCGGTCCGTAACGCTCGCGCCGATATCGAGGCAAAAGACCAGCGAATCAGCAAGTTGTCCGATGACCTGAACAGGGAACATGAGAAGACGACCAAGGCACAACGCCGCTGGAAGACTGCCGAAACCGATCAACAGCTGATCATCCTCAAGCAGGCCGTCACCGAAGCCGAGCAGGCAGTCCTCGCTGCCTTGGGCAATGGCAAGGCCGGCTTGATGGCAGCAGTCCGTGCATGCGCCACGCACGCCTCCGAGACCGACCAGGATACCGACGCAGCGGTTTTCCTCAGCGACACCATCGGCCGCCTGCTCAATGCAGTGCGCACCGTGCGTGACGACGAAGAGCTGCCGCTCTCCCTGCCGCTGGTACATGACGGCTCGGAGGCCTGAGCATGTCCGCCGAAGCCCTCATCCAAGCGGCGGCCGGCAAACTGCTGGCGGCGCCGCACGGTAGCAAGAGCCGCATCGCGGCCGAGCTGGCCGAGCAGATGGGTTGCTCGGTTCAGACCGCCTACCGTCGCCTGCAGCAGGTGACGGGCGGCATCAAGCCCCGCAAGAAGCGATCGGATGCCGGTGAACTCGCGCTTACCCGCGACGAAGCCGCCGCCATCGCGGCCCTGGTCGAAGAGACCCGGCGCCTTACCGGCACCGGCACCCTGCCGGTCGAGGATGCCGTGGAGATTCTGCGCGCCAATGACCGCATCGAAGCGCTGCGCGTCGACAAGGCAACCGGCGAGCTGGTGCCGTTGAGCGTGTCCTCAATCTGCCGCGCCATTCGCGCCTACGGGTTCCATCGCGACCAGCTGGCGGCACCGACTCCGGCTGCACGCCTGGCATCGCCGCATCCGAACCACCTCTGGCAGATCGACGCCTCGGTGAGCCGCCAGTTCTATCTGGCAGCAAATGGCACCGAGGTGATGGACAAGCGCCGCTTCTATCGCGGCAAGCCGGAGAACTTCACCAAGATCGCCGAGAACCGCCTGTGGCGCTATGCGATCACTGACCACGCGAGTGGCGCGATCGAGGTGTTCTACGTGTTGGGCGCCGAGAGCAGCGCCAATCTGCTGTCGGCCCTGATCCACGCGATGACGCGGCGGGAGATGGGCACGATGCACGGTATCCCGAAGCTGCTGATGATGGATCCGGGCAGCGCGATGGTTGCGGCGACGACGCGCAGCTTCCTGTCGGCCTGCGGCATCGAAGTGATCATCAACGAGGTCGGCAATGCCCGTGCGAAGGGCCAGGTGGAGAACGCGAACTACCTGATCGAGACCCACTTCGAAGCGATGCTCAAGGCCAGGTCGCCGGTCACCAGCCTGGAGGAGATGAACACCCTGGCCCAGCAGTGGGCGCGGGCGTACAACGCTACCCGCATCCACACCCGCACAGGCATGACCAGGCGCGATGGATGGCTGCGCATCACCCCGGAACAGCTGCGCATTGCTCCGGACGTCCAGGTGCTGCGGCAGCTGGCTACCAGCACGCCGAAGGCATGCACGGTGCGTGACTGCATCATCCGTTTCCGTGGCAAGCAGTACGACGTGCGCGGCATTCCTGGCCTCATCAACGGACAGCGCGTGGACGTGGTGGTCAACGCGTTGGAGCCGGACAACAGCGTGCGTGTGCTGATGCCGGGCGAACAGGACAGTGCGCCTATTCACTTCGTTGCACCGCGCCTGCAGCACGACGACTGGGGCTTCCTCGATACCGCTGCCCAAGTTGGCACCGAGTATCGGGCTGCGCCCGAGACGCCCGCCGATGCGGCACGAAAGGAACTGGATCGCTTGGCGATGGAGGTCAAGAGCGACGCCGAGGCGATCGCCGCGCGCAAGGCCCGCCGCGTGCCATTCGGCGGCAAGGTCGACCCGATGAAGCACATTCGTGAGGCGAATGTGGCTCCCAGCCTGCCGCGCTCGGGAACCCTGGCCGAGCTGGACGCGCCCCAGGTGCTGGCAGCTCAGCGCATCGAGCCCGAGGTCGTCCGGGCCGAGCTGCCCCCGCTCAACCACGTTGAGGCCGCCATGCGCCTCAAACCGCTGGTCGAGCGGTCGGGCAACACCTGGTCACCGGAAATGTATGCACGCACCAGCCAGCGCTGGCCCGAAGGTCTGCCGGTGCATGAGGTCGAGGCCTGGGCGATCGCCCTGGTCGAACCCGAGCGTGGCGGCCTGCGCGTCATCAACGGAGGTGCCGCGTGACGCTGCGTCTGAAATCGATCCTCGCCCGAGCCGGCATCAAGCAGGGGACGCTGGCAAAGGCGGTGTCCCTCAGCCGCCCGGCCCTGAATGCCTTGATCAACCACGGCGTGCTGCCGACTGGCTGCGACCAGCCTCGAGTCCGGTCCGCCATCTCTGTGTTCCTGCTGGAAAGCGGCGCCCCGGCCGTCGACTGGCACCTGGAGGAGGAGCCGGCGTGCGCTAACACGCCGGCCCCGGTTTCCACACCGCAAGACCCCGATACCGCTACCGAAATCAACGACGAGGAGATTCAGATGCTACTCCGTAAGCAGACGCTGACGCCGCAGGCCCGGCGCCACTTTGGCCTGACGGCCGATCCTTTCGCCGACCCGGCCAGCGCCGATGAGGTGTTCCTCAGCGCCGATATCCGCTATGTGCGCGAGAGCATGTACCAAGTTGCTCGCCACGGCGGCTTCATGGCCGTGATCGGTGAATCCGGAGCGGGCAAGTCCACGCTTCATGAGGAGCTGCTCGACCGCATCCGCAGGGAGGAGCAGGCGATCATCGCCATCGCGCCCTATGTCCAGGCTATGGAGGGCAGTGAAAAGAACGGCAAGACCCTTCGGAGCCTGCACATAGCGGAGGCGGTGATGTCTGCCGTGGCTCCCCTGGCCAAAACCATGAGCAGCCCGCAGGCGCGCTTCTCGCAGCTGCATGCAGCGCTCCGTGACAGCGCCCGTGCTGGCCACAGCCACGTGTTAATCATCGAAGAGGCTCATTGCCTTCCTCTGGCTACGCTCAAGCACCTGAAGCGCTTCCGCGAACTGAAGGACGGGCTGCGCCCGTTGCTTTCGGTGGTGCTGATTGGCCAGCCCGAACTGCAGGTCAAGCTGTCCGAACACAACCCAGAGGTGCGGGAGGTGGTTCAGCGCATTGAGATCGTGAACCTGCCGCCCCTCGACACAGAGCTGGAGAACTACCTCACCCATCGATTCAAGCGCATTCAACTGCCCCTTGAACGTGTCCTGGATAGGGCCGCTGTCGAGGCGTTGCGCACCAAGCTGACGCCGACTCGTGGTGCCGGCTCCTTGCTGTACCCGCTGGCCATCCACAACACGCTCGCGGCGGCAATGAACCGCGCGGCAGACCTGGGCATGCCGACCGTTACTGCCGACCTCATGCGGGGGGTCTGAGCATGGCGATCGCTTCCACGGCCGAAGGCACGCAGTACCTGCGCGGGTTTGCTGTCCAGGTGCTGCGGGATGCGGAGCTGCCGCATCGCCAGGTGACGGTCATGCACCGCGACATCTTCCGCCGCGCAGGCATTGAGTGGCTGGACGGACAGAGCATGGACACCTGCCTGGCCGGCCTGTCCCAGCAGCAGCTGCGCGCCCTTATTGATCAGCTCCGCGATGACGACCAGGACGAGGAGGAATGATGGCTGTGCCCACCCTAAAGCGCTGCCTTGGCCAGTTGCGGAATCGCCAGCACCACAGCGCTAAGCATCCTCAGCGGAGGAAGGCCATTGGGGCGCTGGTGCATGCACCTCTGTTCCCAACCGCGTCGCATGTGGGAACGGTACAGGTCCAGGACCCTGAGACCAGGCGTGATTACACGGTCGAGGTCTGGATTCACAGTGGTGTGATGGTGGTTTCGCACGCCACCGACAAGCGCTGGCTGTTGGAACTGGACGAGATCCTCGACCTGGCCATCGCCGCTGGCATCGATAGGGGGGCCGACTGACATGCAGCTGGCCCTGCTACCGCAAGAGCTGTCCCCCGAGGCGGTGCTGGCGGAGCTGCAGGGCCGCCGTGGTGCCGTCAACGGCATCACCGCCCGCGACCTGGTGCATGCCGTCACGCAGCGCTTCAACACCGCCGACGAGCGGCGGCTGCGCCAGATCATCGAGAAGCTGCGTCGCGATGGGCATCCCATCTGCGCCCACCCAGCGAACGGCTATCACTTGGCCGCCAGCGCGGAAGAACTGGACCGGTGCTGCGAGTACCTGACCGGTCGCGCCATGACCTCCCTGCAGCAGGTGTGCGCCATGAAGCGCGTAGCCCTGCCGGATCTGTACGGACAACTCGGGCTGACCAAGCCCATCACCGACGAGGACACCAACGATGAACGTTGATCGTAGCTCTGACATGCTTTTCGCTGCCGCCAACACCGCGCGCGAACTGGAAAACGCCGGCATCGACGTGCTGGCCCATTACAGCAACGGGCGCCGCCCGGTGCTGATCATCACCCAGCCGCCGGCTGACATTGAAGGCCACCTCAAGCGCTGGAGCCCCAATGGCAGTGGCGGCCGCGATCGCGTGCTGGCGGCGGAGTACCGGGGCCTGCAGCTGGAATGGACCGAGCGTCCGCCGGTGGTCGTCACCATCCGCTCCAGGCGCGACACCTTCGAAAGCCGCGAGGTGGTGTTGTGACCGCGCCGAGCATCCGCCTGCAGGCGGCCTTCGCCTCCGTGCTGGGCACCAGCATCCTCGATTCACGCACGCTGATCGACGGCGTCATGGCCCACGGTTTTGAGTACCGCGGCTACGTTCAGCACGCCCTGACCAAAGCAGTCCAGTGCGGCATGGTCGAGCATGTCGGCGGCCGACTGGCCAGGCGCTACCGCCTGAACCAGGACTGGAAGATCGACCCGAGACAGTTGGCCGCCGCCCAGGCTCAGCACGCAAAGATGGCCAGCAGCGCGCCGAAGCGCTGTGATGGCGAGCGTCGCACACAGGGCGCTCAGCAGTACATCGGCCCGGCGATCAACGAAGGACCGCTGCTGCCTTCGGTCGGCACGCCATGCTTGTCACAGGAGGAGCGCGAGGGCGAGCTGCCGCCGTACCTGGGCGGGCGCATCGTGGATTCCCTGCATTCGCACTTTGACCGAATCCTCGGCGGGGTGGAGTGATGGCTCGCACTGGCCGCCAGCGATACGACCACCTGCGGGCGATGCGATTTGCCTTGTGGGCCAAGGCACAGGACCAGCGCTCCCTGACGCCGCTGCGCATCGCGCGTCTGCTCGGCATTTCCCTCGACGCTGCTCGCCGATGGCGAGCCGATTGGTTCACAGCTGTCAGCCCCGTCCACGTCGAGGGCGTCCCTGAGCAGCTTCGCCCTATGTACCTGCGTACCGATTCCGCCGTCCAAGGAGGCACCCAATGACCACCAGCACCATTCCCGAAGGCTACCGCGAGGATCGCAAGGGCCGCCTCGTTCAGGAGAACCAGATTGCGGCGATCGATCTTGCCCGCGACCAGCTGGTCGCTGAGCTGATCAGCGGCGCCAAGAAGCTGCATCAGCAGATGGCCGAGTTCCGGGGTACCGCGTTCGGCGACATCGCCGCGTTCGTGCAGCTGAGCGCCGAGCAGTACGGCGCCACCATCGGCGGCGACAAGGGCAACGTGACCCTGATGAGCTACGACGGCCGCTACAAGATCGTCCGCGCGGTCCAGGATTCGATCCAGTTCGACGAACGTCTGCAGGCGGCCAAGGCTCTGATTGATGAGTGCCTCAACGACTGGACCGAGGGCTCGCGCGCCGAGCTACGCACCCTGGTGAACAACGCTTTCCGCGTTGACAACGATGGCAGTATCAAGACCGGTGAAGTGCTGTCCCTGCGCCGGCTGAAGTTCGACGATCCGCGCTGGACGCAGGCGATGGCGGCGATCAGCGATGCAGTGACCGTGGTGGGCAGCAAGACCTATGTGCGCTTCTACGAGCGCGATGCACAGGGGCAGTACCAGCCCATCAGCCTGGATATCGCGGCGGTGAAGCATGTCTAACCATGCCCTCCACGACGCCTGCTACCTGGCGGTGCTGGCCAGCGACATTGCCGACGTCACCGTGCGTTCCGAGGTCGAGCTGTTCGCCTACGAGCAGCGCGACGAGAACGGCCATCCGATGTTCGACACGCGCCAGGGCGCCAATTCCCCGGCGGACCTGCAGCGTGTCAACAACGCGATCGCCTATATCGAGCGTCGCGGATCCGCCGCGTTCCCCTGGGATATGAAGCGGCGAATCGACGCGCCGACCCTGGTCCAGTTCTTCGACAAGGAGCTTTCCGATGAACGGTGAACAGCGACTTGCCACGTGCTGCCCCAGCTGCGGCGTCGCCGCGCTGTTCGCAAGCCTCGCCACGGTCGAAAACGATCCTGAGCAGCTGGTGCTGTATGTGAGCTGCCAGGAGCAGGATGGCGGCTGTGGCATCGAGTACTCCTTTATCGAGCGCCTGCAGGCGCCGGGGGTGGCCGCGTGATCGCCTACTGCTGGGCCACCGGCCTGATCGAGTTCGGCGAACACCTGCCGGAACACGCAATCCTCGTTGCCAGCGGCGAAGCCGCGCAGCTGCGCAAGGTCGTCAGCGCCCGCGCCCGCCACGGTCAGGGCGAGAGCCAGGGCTGTCTGCTGGTGCCGGGCGTCCCCGAAGCTGCCGACCAGGCCGCGAAGGGCGACGCGCTAGGCCACTGGCTCGCTTGGTGCGCCCAGGTGCCAAAGGGCCTGCGCTGGGGCGGGATGGCCGCAGCTCCGGCACGCCGCGATCCGCTGACCAGGAAGACCCAGGTCATCGCAGTGGTTCGGGACGGCGGCCGGATCGTCGCCGGCGCCCGGCCGGGTATCCGCCGACTGCTCGATTCGCTGGGCGAGGAAGTTCCCGCCTGGCAGACCGCCCTTACTGCCGCCCAGACCCAACTGTTGAAGGAGAAGAACTGATGTCCGCGCAAACCACGCGCTGCCAAGGCATCCGCCGCTACAAGGTTGAGCAGGATTGGGGCGATGCCGAGGTCACCCTTGATGTCGACCATCGCGTCCTGACCATCGAGCTGGCCACGCAGCTGAACAAGTTCTGGACTGGAGCCGAAGAGCGCCTGGAAGCGGCCGATGGTGACGTCGTCATGGCGGTGGTCAAGATGGCAGCCGCTGAGTTCCTGGGCTGGGTTCTTGACGTGAATCAGAGCCTCAACGTCGTCGGCATGCAGAAGGAGTTCGACGAGCTGGAAGGCTGGTGCGGGGCGAACGGTGCCATTCGCCTTGCCGACTTCGACGGCCGGCCGGACCTGGATTCGGAGCTTCTGCGCGTCACGGAGCTGGAGGTCTGATGTTCATTCGGAACGTCACGATGTTCCAGTTCTCTCCCGTGATCGACTGGTCGCAGGTGGAGAAGCTGCTACCACTGTCCCAGCTGCAACCGGTGGGGGCACTGGAGCTGTCGTCGCGCGGGTTCATTTCTCCGTATGGTCGTGAGAGCGGTGCGGCGTTGTCGCACCGCTCCGGCGCGTTCCTCTGGCTGGCGATCGGCACCGAGACCAAGATCATTCCGGCCGCGAGCGTCAATGAAATGCTGGAGACCCGGCTGCAGGCGCTGGAAGCGCAGGGCCGGCGGCCAGGTGGCCGCGAGCGGCGCCGCATGAAGGACGACCTGCTGCATGAGCTGCTGCCCCGCGCCCTGGTCAAGTCGGCCCGCGTGGACATGTTCGTGGATACCCAGCGGGGTATTGCGTTCGTAGACACCAGCAGCAGCACGGTCGCGAGCGACGCCGTGTCAGAAGTGAGGGGCCTGCTTGGGAGCTTCCCGGCCAGTAGGCTCCGCGCTGCGGTCGCTCCCCGTTCCGTGCTGACAGGCTGGGTCGCTGGCGAGCAGCTCCCGGCCGGCCTGGCCTTGGGCGAGGAATGTGAGCTGCGCGACCCAGTTGAGGGCGGTGCCATGATCCGCTGCCAGCACCAGGAACTGCGCTGCGACGAGGTGGAAAAGCACCTTGAGGCAGGCAAGCAGGTCTATCGGCTGGCTTTGATCATGGAGGACACCCTGTCCTTCGTGATCAGTGACGATCTGGTCATTCGGAAGCTCAAGTTCCTCGACGGCGCCTTGGAGTCATTGGCGGAAATGGCAGAGGACGAGCAACGGCAGGAGCTGGACGCCCGCTTTGCACTGCAGGCCGGCCAGCTCAGCAGGCTCTTCGACGTCCTGCAGCTCACGTTCCAACTGGAAGAGGAGGGCTGAGCAATGGCCCGCAGCCGTCCGCCAACCGACCGCCGCAAGCGCACCTTGGCGGCCATTCATGCCGCCGCCAAGGCGCTCGGCCTGGCCGAGGACGTCTACCGCGACCTGGTGCAGCGCGTGTCCGGCCAGAGCGGCCAGCCGCAGCGTAGCGCTGGCAGCTGCGACCAGCGCCAGCTGGACGCGATCGCCAATGAGCTGCGCCGCTTGGGCGGCATGCCGGCGCGCGCGGCCCGTGCCGCAGAGCGCTGGGCCGGGCGTCCCAAGGGCGATCTGGCTCCTCAGCTGGCCAAGGTTGAGGCACTCCTCGCCGATGCCGGCCGGCCTTGGGCCTACGCCCACAGCCTGGCATTGCGCATGTGCAAGGTCACTCGCATCGAGTGGTGCAACAAGGAGCAGCTGCAGAAGGTGATTGCCGCTCTCCAGTACGATGCGAACCGTCGCGCACATGCTGTACCGAAGGACGTCCCATGAGCAGGAACCTGATGGAAGCGCGCCGCAGTGAGCTTTTGGCCGATGCCGCCGCCCAGGCGGCTGACGTCGCCAGGGAGCTGGGGCTCGACCAGGACCGCGCCGACCAGGTAGGGGCAGCGGTTGCTGACCGGCTGGCCGAGAACTGGTCCGGCCAGGTGCTTTCGTTCCCCAAGAATCACGCCTTCAAGCTGAGCCAGCGAGAGCGTGAGATACTGGCCGCCCACCGCGACGGGGCCTCCTACGCGGAGCTGGCCAGGAAGTACGACATGACTGAACGCGGCATCCGTAAGCTGATCCGACGCGCCGAGCTGCGCGATCGCGACCTCCGCCAGATGGGGCTTTTCGCCCCCTGAGCCAATTGCACGTAGTGCAATCTCTTTGCGAGGCGGGCTTTCAACTTCCGCCATCTTCCGGGGTCTTCCGGCTAGATATCGCAGCCTCCCCCCTGATATATCTCACCCCTGCACAGCAGCGGCAGGGTCTGCAGGCGCAGGCCGTTGCCGCCGATCACGGTGGGGATGGACCGGATGCCGAGCGCGGCAGCGTCGGCGCGATCGGCCTGCACGCGCTGGCGCACCGCGTCGCTGCGCATGTGGTCAGCGAAGGCGCCACGTGGATGGCCCAGCGATTCGGCAATATCCAGCAGCACTTCGGCATCGCCGACGTTGCGGTGCTGGTGCAGGTGTGCCCATTGCACCGCGTCGAACATCGCGCCATGGGCATCATTGCCACCGATCAGTCCTGCGGCCTGGCAGGCCAGTGCGCCGAGCCAGCCGGAGGGATACTCGAAGTCCTGTGCGCGCATGCCTTCGATATCGATGCGCGCGGTGTCTTCATGCGCGGCGCAGTCGGTCCAGTGGCGCAGGATGATCGCCTTGGCGCGCGCCATCGAGCCGAACACCTCGACCATCTGCGCGCGCGAGTCCTGCAGCACGAAGCTGCGGTGGCGCACCTGGATGCCGAGTTCGGCCGATACCTGCTGCAGGCGCGGGGCCAGCACGAAGCACCAGCCGCAGACCACGTCGTGGAAGAAATCGACCACCGGCGCTGCGGTGGCGGGGGAAGGAACGGAAGACATCTGCCTGCCATCGGTGAGAGGGGAGGCGGCAGATTAGGCAGCGCGGCGTGCCCGAAACAGCACGCTGCGGGCAGCTCAGTTTTCGCTGGCGGTTACGAATCCAGACCGGCGCAGCCGGGCAGCTCGGCGTGCAGGAAGTCGATGAAGGCACGCACCTTGGGCTGCAGATGGCGCGAGGTGGGGTAGACCGCATGCACGAAGCGCGGCGGATAGCGATGGTCGGGCAGCACCTGCTGCAGTTCGCCACGGGCCAGCGCTGGTGCCGCCAGGAACGAGGGCAGGGCGCCGATGCCCATGCCGGCCACCAGCAGGTCACGCAATAGCAGGCTGTTGTTGACGGTCACGCGTGCCGGCAGGGTGATCGTCACCTGGCCATCCGGGCCGAGCAGCGGCCAACTGCCCGGTGAGTCGGACAGGCTGTAGGCCAGCACGCTATGGGCCTGCAGATCACCTACTGCCTGGGGTGCCGGATGCTGCTGCAGGTAGGACGGCGCCGCGCACAGCACCTGCTGCAGCGAGGCCAGCCGGCGTGCCACCAGTCGTGAGTCATCAAGCTCAGCGCGCAGTCGTAGCGACACATCGAAACCTTCGCCGACCGCATCGAGCAGGCGGTCTTCCATCACCAGGTCCAGCGACAGCTGCGGATGCTGCTGCAGGAAGCGGGGCAGCAGCGGCGACAGCGTGCTCAGCGCGAACGACTGCGGCACATTGACGCGCAGGCGCCCGGTCACCTCGCCACGCTGCTCGGCGATGCCACGTTCCAGCGCTTCCAGCTCGTCGAGCAGGCGGCAGCATTCGCGGTAATAGGCGTGGCCGGTTTCGGTCAGGCTCATGCGCCGCGTGGTCCGCTGCAGCAGTACCACGCCCAGATGCGCTTCCAGCGTGCGCAGCTGTTTGCTGAGCCCGGCGGGCGACATGCCCAGGTCTTCGGCGGCGCGGGCCAGCCCGCCGCGTTCGACGATGCGGCGGAAGGCACGCATCAGGTTGAAGGAATCCATGCCGGTCCCGGGCGCGATGAGGGCGCCATTGTAGATCCACGCCATGCGTGGATGTGGGAAACGCGGTGCGGCAGGGTTGCGCCGTTTGTTCAAGCCAGCAACCCGCACGCCACGCCAGCATGCAGGCCCTCATTTCCCGGGTTGCCCATGAAGCACTGGATCCTGCGCCTGTATGCCCCGTTGTTCCTGCTGGGGTTCGTTGCCACTGCCGTCGTCTGGGTCGGCCACTGCCATGGCGATCCGTTGTGGCTGCTGGCCCTGCTGGCGATCGCCATTGCGGTTTCGTTCGTCGCCGAGCGCGCCTGGCCGTATGACCCTGCGTTCAACCGCGACCACGGCGACCGTGTGCGTGATGCCCTGCACGCGCTGGTCAACGAGAGCCTGAATCTGCTATCGATCGCCGCGGTGCCGCTGCTGGCGGCGATCATTCCGTGGCAGGTCTGGCCGCTGCAGTGGCCGTTCGCACTGCAGGTACTGGTGGCGATCATCGCTGCCGATCTCGGCATCACCCTGGTGCACTACGCAAGCCATCGCATCGGCTGGTTGTGGCGCCTGCATGCGGTGCATCACAGCGTGACCCGCATGTATGGCTTCAACGGCCTGATGAAACACCCGCTGCACCAGGCGGCCGAAGCGGTGGGCGGCGTGCTGCCATTGTTGCTGCTGGGCCTGCCGATGCCGGTGGCGGCGGTGCTGGCGTTTGCCATCGCCATCCAGCTGCTGCTGCAGCACTCCAACGTGGACATGCGCCCGGGTGTGATGGGCCGGGTGATGGCGTGGGCACCGCTGCATCGCTTCCATCACATGCGTTACGGCACCGCCGGTGACGTCAACTTCGGCCTGTTCCTGACCGCATGGGATCATCTGCTGGGGACCGCCTTCGATGCGCCCGGTTATCGGCTGCAGCAATGCGATCTCGGTATCGGCAGCCAACCGGACTATCCACGCGATTACGCGGGGCAGCTGCTGGCGCCGTTTCGTGAACTGCCGCATGGCGAGGTGCCGGAGCTGCCCGAAGGCCTGCGCAGGTGTGCGTGATCGGCCGTGTCAGGTTGCGTGCAACTGCAGGCCCTGCAGCTGTGCGGCACCGATGCCGAACATGCGGCGCAGGCTGCGCGAGAGATGGGCCAGGTCGGCGAAGCCGGCCGCATGCGCGCTGGCGGTCAGGCTGTGCCCCTGCAGGTGGTGCGCGAGCGCGGTACGCAAGCGCTGCCACAGCACCCAGCCGCGCAGGGTCACCGCCAGGTCGGACTGGAAACGCCGGTGCAGCTGGCTGGTCGACAGGTGCGCGGCTTCGGCGATGTCGGCAGCCGGCACCGGGCCGGGCAGGTACTGGGCGATACGGGCCAACGCCGCCTGCACGCGGCGGTCCAGCGGTTGCGGGCGGCTCAGCCGTGGCAACCAATCGCGCAGCTCCAGCGCGTTGCCCGGCAGCGCGTGCAGATGCTGCTGGATCTGGGTGGGATCGGCGTGGGCCGGCTCAAGGAACACCGTGCAGCCTGCTTCCGGTGCCGACAGGATCGCGTGCGGCTGGAACGAAGGCAGCCATAGCCGCTGGCCCTGCTGCTGTACGCCATCGATCTCGACGTGCCAGGGCGTACCGTCGCTTAGCAGCAATTGATGGGCGTAGTGCGCATGCGAGGCGCTGCCACCAGCATGGCCCTGCAGCACGGCCACGTGAGCATCCAGCAGCAACGTGCCATTCCAGGGCAGGGCGGGGGAGGACATGGAGGGATTGTAGATCCACGCCATGCGTGGATGAATCTCCATCGAAATCGAGTAATTCGACGATTGATCGAAGAGCATCCACGCATGGCGTGGATCTACTGCAGATTGCGACGAATTGTCGAAGGCGGGGTGGGTCCGGTTGCGGGGGCGTGAGCGCCATGGATGGCGCGACCGAGGCTACATGGACGTACTTGCGCCGTCCCCCGCAACCGGACCCACCCCGCCATCCCACAGGAAGCCCGCTTTTGCTTCGGCTGTTGCTTCTAAGGTTGCCGGCCAGCGGCCGGCACTACCGCGGGTGCCGTGCGCACCCTCACCGCCCGTGCGGATCCGGCCGGTGATGCACGTACTCGACCACCGTGCCATCGGGATGCACCGCATTGAACGCCGCCCCGGTCGGGACCACTTGCAACGGGAAGATGATCTCGGCGCCGGCGGCGACCAGTTTGTCGTGATAAGGCCGAACGTCATCGACCAGCAGTGTCCCCGTGGTCGAGGTGAACGGCGCCAGCGCCGCCTCGCTGCCCTCGATCAACAGGAACGCACCGACCATGGCCAGGCGCAGCCCGGCCTCCGGAAATGGAAAGCCCGCATCGGCCACCACGCCCTGCAACTGCTCGTAGAACGCCACGCTGCGTTCCAGCTCACCGGGGGCCACGAACACCCGGATCAGCACACGCGGTGCGCGCTGGCTGGACGTATCGCAGCGGTCGCGCCAGAGATGGTCGAAGTCGCGGTGGACGGTCATGGGATCGGTTCGTGGCCAGGGACCTTCATTATCGGCAGCCTCGCACGGCGCGCTGATGACCGCCGGTGATGGCCTGATAACTGCAGGCAGCGATCGCCCCTGTGACTTAGGTCCTGTTGACAGGTGTGAACGCCCTCGCACAATCTTCATAGGATTGGGTCGCCCTGCGCGGCCCGGGCAGGCAGGTTGTCACGCCGGGAGGAGGGTCCCGCGCGCAGACCGGCCTGTCCTTCGGCCTGCGGGAGGTTGCCTGGCAATCCCTGCGCGGCATGAACGCTGCACCCTTCGGCGGCACTTTCCCTGGACCGATTGCCTTGGCAACGGAATTACGCCTGTCGATGAAAACGTTTACAAAGCCGCTTGTACTGTCCCTGGCCCTGTCCGCTGCACTGGCCGCTCCAGCGTGGGCCGACCCTGCCGCGTTCACCGTGCTGACCCTGGAACAGGCCCCGACCGCCGAGGCGCTGCCGGCCTTGGCCGCCCAGCTGAAGACCCTGCAGGTGGACGCGGTGAGCGTGCGCCAGGTGCAGCGCGGTATTGGCCAGGTCGATCCACTGCAGGTGCTGGCCGACGGACTGGGTTACGAATACCGCTTCATTGCTGCGGGCAAGGACGATGGCCAGACCCAGCGCGGCCAGGCCGTGCTGACCCGGCTGCCGATCGCCGCTGAATCCGGCCCGGACCAGCCGGGTCTGAACTACCTGCGCCTGGACGATGGCCGCCACACCGTGGCGGTCTATACCGATGCCGGCGCAGGTGCCGCGCAGCTGCCGGCGCTGGTCACCCGTTCGCGGCTGGGTGCACCGGCGGTGCTGCTCGGCGCAGTGGCCGGTGAATCGGCCAAGGCCGCCGGCTTCGATCCGGCGCGTGTGGCGCTGGAAGCGGATGCCAGCTATTTCAGCGACGGTTTCCAGGCCGCCAGCAGCGCACCGTTCAAGGTGGAGGGCAGCACCCTGCGCGCCACCCTGCTGACACTGGCCTATGCCGCCGACAAGCACGGCGAAAAGCCATGGATGGACACCGCCCTCAACGCCGATGCACGCGCCGCGCTGCTGCTGAAGGCGATGACCGAGGATGAGAAGTTCCAGATGCTGCACAGCTACTTCGGGCTGGGCAAGGACGGTGGCCCACTGCCGGAAGGTGCGGTCGGTTCGGCCGGTTTCGTGCCGGGCGTGGCGCGGCTGGGCATTCCGTCGCAGCAGTCGGCCGATGCCGGCGTCGGCGTGACCAATCCGGGCGGCATCCGTCCGGGCGATTTCGCCACGGCAATGCCCTCAGGCCCATCCACCGCGTCCAGCTGGAACCGCGAAGTCGCCTTCGCAGGTGGCGCGACCATGGGCCGCGAGGCGTGGCAGCAGCGCTTCAACATCCTGCTGTCGGGCAGCGTCAACCTGCAGCGCGATCCACGCAACGGCCGCAACTTCGAATATGCCGGTGAGGACCCGCTGCTGGCCGGTTCGATGGTCGGCGCGCTGATCCAGGGCGTGCAGAGCCAGCACGTGATCTCCTCGATGAAGCACTTCGCGCTGAACGACATGGAGACCCGGCGCAACTTCCATGACGTGCGCATCGGCGAACAGGCCATGCACGAGTCGGACCTGCTGGCCTTCGAGATCGCGCTGGAGGCTGGCCGCCCGGGCGTGGCGATGTGCTCGTACAACAAGATCAACGGCACCTACGGCTGCGAGAACGGCTACCTGATGAACCAGGTGCTGAAGCAGGAATGGAAGTTCCCCGGTTTCGTGATGTCCGACTGGGGCGGCGTGCACAGCGGTTCGAAGGCGGCGCTGGCCGGCCTGGACCAGCAGTCGGCCGGTGAAGTGTTCGACGCGGCGGTGTTCTTCGACGAACCGCTGCGTCTGGCTGTGCATGGCGGCGTGGTGCCGCAGGCGCGCCTGAATGACATGGTGGCGCGCATCCTGCGCACGATGTTCCTGCATGGCAACTTCGACAACCCGCCGCAGCACCAGAAGGTGGATGCCGAGGCCGGCTTCGCCGTGGCCCAGCGTACGGTGGAAGAGGGCAGCGTGCTGCTGCGCAATGAGGGCAACCTGCTGCCGCTGGCCGACAGCGTGAAGCGCATCGTCATCATCGGCGGCCATGCCGACAAGGGCGTGATCGGCGGCGGTGGTTCGTCGATGGTGGGCGTGACCGCCAAGGGCACCAACGCGGTGCCGGGCGTGCTGCCGACCACCTGGCCGGGCCCGGTGATCTTCCACCCGTCCTCGCCGCTGGAATCGCTGCGTGCGGCGCGCCCTGACGCAACCATCGAGTATGTGGACGGGACCAATGCCGCCGCTGCGGCCAGGGCCGCCGCGCAGGCCGATGTGGCCATTGTGTTTGCCACGCAGTGGGCCGCCGAATCGGTGGACCTGCCGGACATGCAGCTGCCGGACAACCAGGATGCCCTGATCTCGGCGGTGGCCAAGGCCAACCCGAAGACCGTGCTGGTGCTGGAAACCAACGGCCCGGTGCGCACCCCTTGGCTGGCGCAGGTGCCAGCGATGCTGCAGGCCTGGTACCCGGGCATCCGCGGTGGCGAAGGCATCGCCGCGCTGTTGACCGGCCAGGTCAATCCGTCCGGCCGCCTGCCGGTGACATGGGTGACGGATGAATCACAGCTGCCGCGCCCGCATATCGACGGCCTTGGCTTCAAGCCGGCCAAGCCGTTCGGTGATGTGTTCGATTTCGATATCGAAGGCGCCAACGTCGGCTACAAGTGGATGGCGGTCAAGGGCCTGACCCCGACCTTCGCCTTTGGTCATGGCCTGTCCTACACCTCGTTCGCCTATGACAACCTGAAGGTGAGCGTGGAAGGCTCGCGCCTGGTCGCCAGTGTCGATATCCGCAATACCGGCAAGCGCGCCGGCGCCGATGTGGCCCAGCTGTACCTGAAGCTGCCGGCAGGCAGCACCACGCCGATCCGCCTGATCGGCTACGACAAGGTGAACCTGCAGCCGGGCGAACAGCGCCGCATCCGCATCGAAGCCGAGCCGAAGACCCTGGCCCACTACGATGCACAGGCGCGCCAGTGGAAGATCGACGGTGGCACCTACCAGGTGCAGCTGGCGCGCAATGCCGCCGAGCCGCTGCAGACCGTGGACGTGCAGCTGGTGGAGCAGGTGCTGCGCTGATGCCTGACACACGGCCCGCACAGGGCCGTGTCTGAAAAAGGGGACGGAGGGGATTAAGTCGTTTATGCATAAACGACTTAATCCCCTCCGTCCCCTTTTTATGTGGCGAACCGGTCGCGCAGGAAATCAATCAGCTGCCGTACCTTCGGTGAGGGCTGCGTGCTGTGCGGGTAGACCGCGTAGACACTCTGCTGCGGGAAGCGGTGCTGGCGCAGCACCGGGCGCAGCCGGTCCTGGGCCAGGTCGTCCTCGATCAGCCAGCGTGGCAGCACGGTGACCCCGGCGCCGGCCAGGGCGAACGCGCGCAGGCTGCTGGCACCATCCACGCGTACCACCGCGTTGCCCGGGTTGGTGGCAAACAGGGCGCCGCTGCCATCAGGCGCGATCACCGGCACATCGGCCAGGCGCGGATAGCCCAGGCGGGGCAGGGTGCCCAGCTGTGCCGGATCATCGGCCGCATCGGCAGAGGGCAGGCGTGCCAGCAGGGACGGCGCCGCCACCGCGTACAGCGGGTGGCGCTCCAGTTCATTGGCGTGCAGGCCCGAGTCCGGCAGGCGGCCGAGGCGAATTGCCAGGTCGAAGCGTTCGGGAATCAGGTCGGCCGGTGCCGGTGAGGTCGACAGGTGCAGCTGCAGGGCCGGGTGCTGCGCGCGGAACGCCTCCAACGCGGGAATCAGGCGTAGCTGGGCGTACTCCGGTGTGGTGGTCAGGCGCAGCACGCCCTGCAGCTGGTGCTGGTCGCGGCGCGCGGCATCGATCGCCGCCTGCGCAGCATCCAGTGCCTGCACGCAATGTTGCAGGAACTGCTCGCCGGCCTCGGTCAGGGACAGGTGGCGGGTACTGCGCAGTAGCAGGGTCACGCCCAGCTCCTGCTCCAGCCGCTTCAGGTTGAAGCTGACCACCGCGCGGCTGAGGCCGAGCCGATCGGCCGCAGCGGTCAGGCTGCCGGCTTCGACCACGGCACGGAAAATATCGAAGCGATCGAGGCTGACCATGGCGATTCATTGTCAAAACAGTTTTGACAGTGTTGCAGGTGCTGTCGTGTTTTTCCAACAACCCCCGGGCGGCATGCTGATGGCTTCTCTGTTGGAGCGCCGCCGATGCCGTCCCCCCGCCTGCGCCATGAGGCGATCTTCCTGCTGGTATTCGCCCTGGATCTGGTCAACATGTTCATCGCCACGGTGGCCTATCCGGAACTGGCAGCGGAGCTGCACGCCGACGTCAGCACCCTGGCCTGGGTCGGCACGGCGTACATGCTGGGCCTGAGCGTGGTGATTCCGCTGGCGCCGTGGCTGGCCGCGCGCTGTGGCGAGCGTCGCTTGCTGCTGGTGGCGTTGCTCTTGTTCGCGGTCGCCGCTGTGCTGGCTGGCGCAGCGCCAGGAATCGGCTGGCTGCTCGGCTGGCGCCTGCTGCAGGGCCTGGCCGGTGGCCTGCTGATTCCCGTGGCGCAAGCCGCGGCGTACCGGCAATGCACGCCCGACCAACGTGGCGCGCTGACCCGCCGCATCCTGCTGGTGGCGCTGCTGGTGCCAGCACTGGCGCCGGCGCTGGGCGGGCTGCTGGTGCAGTGGCGGTCCTGGCGCGGAGTGCTCTGGGCCAGCCTGCCGTTGGCGGTAGTGGCCATCGGTCTGGTGCTGGCCTGGATGCCGGCCGATGGCGCGCGCAGTGCGCCGCGCCTGCAGGCCTATGCCCTGTCCACCGCGATGCTGGCGCTGGGTGCGCTGCTGCTGGCGCTGACCTGGCTGGGCGAATCGGGACATCGCGGTGCAGGTGCCGTGTTGCTGCTGGCCGCGCTGTTGCTGGCGTCGGCGCACCTGCGGCATGCACGTCAGCAGGCGCAGCCACTGCTGCGCTGGTCGCTGCTGTCCCATCGCGGGCTGCGGCTGGCGATGCTGGTGTATCTCGCCGTACCTGGTGTGTTCATCGGCAGCCAACTGGTCAGTACCCTGCAATTGCACCACGCCGGTTACAGCGCGGCACGCATCGGCGCGCTGATGCTGCCCTGGGCGCTGGCTGCGGCCATCGCGATCATGGCCAGCAAGCGCCTGCTGGCTCGCTTCGGTCCGGCCGCGGTACTGGGCGCCGGCATGCTCCTGCAGGCCAGCGGCCTGTTGCTGATGGCGCTGCTGCCACAGCCGTCCTTCGTGCTGGCTGGATTGTTGTTCGCGCTGATGGGCGCCGGCGGCAGCCTGTGCAGCAGCACCGCGCAGACGCTGGCCTTCCATGGCGTGGAAGGTGAGGCGTTGGGCGATGCCAGTGCACTCTGGAACCTCAACCGCCAGCTCAGCTTCTGCCTCGGCACCGCCGCCATCGCACTGCTGCTGGCATTGGCCATGCAATGGCTGCCGGAACGCGCCACCAGCGTGGCGCTGGGTTTGGCCGCTGCAATGACGCTGCTGCCGATGACGCTGCTGCGCCGGTCGGACGCAGTTTCCCTTTCCCAACCCGAGAATGCTTGATGGACATCAGTGCAGAACATGAAATCCACCTCCTGCACGACAAGCTGCAGGCTTGGTTCCGTGCCGACGTCGGCACCGATGCGCTGGAGGATCTGATGGCGCACTTCAGTGCGGACTTCAGCATGGTCGGTATCGCAGGACGCCGAATGGACCGGAAGGCCGTGCAGGCGCTGTTCGTGGGCGGCCATGGCGCGGGTCCGGGGCTGCTGATTTCCATACAGGCCGTGCAGGCGGTGGAGGCGCCATCACCGCTGGCGGTGCTGCGCTATCGCGAAGGGCATTCGGTCGACGGCGGCGCACCCGCATGGCGGGAGTCGTTGGCGGTACTGAGGCACGAGCAGGGGCGCTGGTGCTGGCTGGCGCTGCATGAGGTGACGGCAGCCTGATGCTGTAGAGCCGAGCCCACGCTCGGCTGCTCTTCGGAGGTTGCAGTGGCCCCAGCCGAGCGTGGGCTCGGCTCTACAACGGCCAGATGGATGTGTGCCCGTCGGGCCGCACATGTGCCATCAGTCCTGCCTGCATCGACCGAAGAATGCAAAGCATGCACACACTTCACGGCGCCAGGCAGGAGTAGGCTTGAGGCTTTCCTGCCGGGAGGGGTTGTCCATGCGTGTGCGTGCCGTCGCTGTAGCCATTGCCCTTTGCCTGTCCAGCACCGTGCTGGCCGCCGATACCCCGCCGATGACCCCGGATATCAGCGGCAAGCCGTTCGTTGCCCCCGATGTCGGTCGCGACTACGACAAGCGCGTGGTGATGGTGCCGATGCGTGATGGCACCAAGCTGTATACGGTGATCGTCGTGCCCAAGGGCGCCCGCAATGCGCCGATCCTGCTGACCCGGACTCCCTATGATGCTGCCGGTCGCGCCAGCCGCAGTGATTCGCCGCGCATGCGCGACCTGTTGCCGCAGGGTGACGAGGTGTTTGTCGACGGCGGCTACATCCGCGTGTTCCAGGATATCCGCGGCAAGTATGGCTCCGAGGGCGATTACGTGATGACCCGGCCGCTGCGCGGGCCGTTGAACAACACCAAAGTCGACCATTCCACCGACGCCTGGGACACCATCGACTGGCTGGTGAAGAACGTACCGGAGAGCAATGGCAAGGTCGGCATGCTCGGCTCGTCGTACGAGGGCTTCACCGTGGTGATGGCGCTGACCGACCCGCACCCGGCACTGAAGGTGGCCGCACCACAGAGCCCGATGGTCGATGGCTGGATGGGCGACGACTGGCTCAACTACGGTGCGTTCCGCCAGGTCAACTTCAACTACTTCGCCATGCAGACCGAGAAGCGCGGCAAGGGTACGCCGCTGCCCAGCCTCGGCTACGACGACTACAGCACCTTCCTGCGCATCGGTTCGGCCGGTGACTATGCGCGCTTCACCGGCGTGGACCAGCTGACCTGGTGGAAGAAGCTGGTCGAGCATCCGGCCTATGACGGCTTCTGGCAGGGCCAGGCGCTGGACGCGGTGATGGCAAAGACACCGCTGAAGGTGCCGACCATGTGGCTGCAGGGCCTGTGGGACCAGGAGGACATGTGGGGTGCCAACCACGCCTATCAGGCGATGGAAGGACGCGATAGCGGCAACAACCGCAATTACCTGGTGATGGGCCCGTGGCGACACAGCCAGGTGAACTACAGCGGCAGCGAACTGGGTGCGCTGAAGTTCGACGGCGATACCGCGCTGCAGTTCCGCCGTGACGTGCTCAAGCCCTTCTTCGACCAGTACCTGGTGGATGGCGCGCCGAAGGCCGATACGCCGCCGGTGCTGATCTACAACACCGGCGAAAACCACTGGGACCGCCTGAAGGGTTGGCCGCGCAGCTGCGACAAGGGCTGTGCCGCGAGCAGCAAGCCGCTGTACCTGCGCGCCGGCGGCAAGCTGGCGTTCCAGGCACCGGCGGCGGGCGAGGGGGACTTCGAGGAATACGTGTCCGACCCGGCCAAGCCGGTGCCGTTCGTGCCGCGCCCGGTCCGCTTCGGTGACCGCGACATGTGGACCACCTGGCTGGTCAAGGACCAGCGCTTTGTCGATGGTCGTCCGGATGTGCTGACCTTCATCACCGAACCGCTGACCGCGCCGTTGCGCATCGGCGGCGCGCCGGTGGTGCACCTGCAGGCCTCGACCAGCGGCACCGACAGCGACTGGGTGGTGAAGCTGATCGACGTGTATCCGGACCAGGAAGCGTCGACGCCGGAAATGGGGGGCTATGAGCTGCCGGTGTCGCTGGCGATCTTCCGTGGCCGCTACCGCGAGAGCTTCAGCGATCCGAAGCCGCTGGCCGCCAACCAGGTGCTGCCGTACCGTTTTGACCTGCCCAACGCCAACCACACGTTCCAGAAGGGCCACCGGGTGATGGTGCAGGTGCAGTCCAGCCTGTTCCCGTTGTACGACCGCAACCCGCAGACCTACGTGCCGAACATCTACCTGGCCAAGCCGGGCGATTACCAGAAGGCCACGCAGCGGGTCTGGCATAGCGCGGCGCAGGCGAGCTACATCGATCTGCCGGTGTATTGAGGCCCGCAGGGTGGCGCCGGGCCGTGCCTGGTAGCACGTGGTAGTGCCGGCCGCTGGCCGGCATTTCCATGTTCAAGGATAAAGGTTGTCGCTAGTCAGCAGGCCGCTGTCGAACTTACGAAAGAGTTCGGCAATAGATTCGGCGATGGGCTTGCCCTGGCTGATATCGAGATCGGCCAGATCGAATGAGACGATCTGGCCGGGTCTGAGCAAACGGAGATCGAGCGCAATGAGCGTCGATCCACCGTCCGTTCCAATGCCCATCAGGGAGTCGCCAAGATAACGACGGATCTGGTAGCTGCCGTTAAGCTGAATGATGCTGGCGATGGACCACAGGTCGACATAAGCATGAGGGAACACGCAGCGCCCACCGTTTGACCAACGCAGGAGCTGTATGAAGCCCTCTGGAATCGCTGCCTCGCTCCAATGTGCCTGTAAGCTGCGTAGATCGTCCGTATGCGCGCCTGTCTCGGGTAGCCACGGACTTTGGATGCATCGGATGAAGTAAGGCGTGCTTGGCTGATCTCGGTTGTCCACGAGAAGTCCCTGTAGTCAGCCTTACTACGATGCCGCGGCCCATCTTTCGCCGCAATGGGCATCTGCGACATGCGCAAAGATGTGCCGGGAATATGATCGCTTTCAGCGCGTGTCGACCAAGGTCGACACCTACCAGGGCCCGGGCCTTCAGCCCACCTTCGACGGGCCCGTGCGCCAGCGGCTGGGGACCAGGCCGAAGCGCTTGCGGAACGCGGCGGCGAAGTTGCTGGGGTGGCGGTAGCCGCTGGCGGCGGCAGCCTGCTCGACGGTCCATCCGTTTTCGCGCAGGCCCTGTTCGGCATGGCGCATGCGCTGCTCATGCAGGTAGTCGAACACCGAGCAGCCGTACTGCTGGGCGAAGTGGCGACGCAGCGAACTGGGACTCATGCAGGCCAGCTGGGCCAGTTCGATCAGGCTGTGGGCATGGCTGGGGTCGTCATGCAGGTAGGCACGCACGCGCTCCAGCCGCTCGCGCTGGCCGGCGCGCAGCGTGCGTACATGTTCGGTCTGCATATCCTCGGCCTGCAGGCCGACGGCCAACACCTGCAGGGCCACGCCTTCGCGCCACAGCGCATCGATGTCGTCCTGCCAGGGACTGTCGAACAATTGGGCGAGCGTCGGCAGCAAGGCATGCGGAATGGCCCAGTGGCGGCACTGCAGAGGGGAATGAAGGACCCGTTGCAGTGCCGGCAGGCGCAGCATGTCCACGTCCAGATCGGCCGGTACGCTCAAGCTGACCCCGCGCAGGTGGCTGCCACCGGGATGCAGCCCGGCCATCGACACAGGTTCATGGTGGCTGGTGGTCATGCCTGTGCCGGCGCGCAGGGTGAACCCCTTGCGACGAGGAAACTGGACATCCACTTCGCCCTGAAGCATCAGGCGGATGGTCAGGCCGGCATCGTGCACAGCGGTGGCCGTGTAGGTGAACCGGTTGTGCACGTCCGAGGCGATCAGGCCCAGGCCACCGCGCAGTGACTGTTCGTGGACGTCGCCACGCCCTGCCCATTGGTCGTCGCGCAGTTCACTCCCTTCGATCCGGTAGTCGTAGCCATGGCGTTCGCCGAACTGGCGGTAATCAGCAAAAGTGAAATATCGGGACATCGCTCTGCGCAAACACAGGTTGAATTGAATGTGTCGAAGAATCTGGAAGCGTTTCCCATTGTCGCCGCGATTCGCGCGCTTTTGACTTCGATAAGGTCAAAACGATTGGCGATTACGGCCAAAGTGAAAATGCCGAAGAACATACGCCGGCGTTTTGCACGCATATCCGTACGCAGTTCCATACATAAACTGCGGTTGAGGTTTCATGGCTGGAACGATCTGGAGATGCGATGTCAGCCCGACCATCACGGGCGTGCGCGTAGGGTGGGTCGGTTGGCTGTTGCAGGCCACTTTGATACCCCCACCGATGGAGAATGTAGATGATTGATTACCAGTTGACCGGCAAGACCGCGATCGTGACCGGCGGCGTGTCGGGCATCGGCCTGGCCGTGGCCCAGACACTGGCCACATCCGGTGCCCGTATCTCGGTCTGGGACCTGAAGCAGGATGCAGTGGATGCCACCGTGGCGCAGTTGCGCAATTCGGGTGTACAGGCCATCGGCATCGCGCTGGACGTCACCGACGAGGCGGCGGTGGAGGCAGCGGTGCAGCGCACGATCAAGGAACTCGACGGCCTGCACGTGGCGGTCAACAACGCCGGCATCAGCGGGCCGGCGGCCAGCAGCGGCGACTATCCGATTGATGGCTGGCAGCGCGTGATCGATGTCAACCTCACCAGCGTGTTCCTGTGCCAGCGTGCGCAGATCCAGGCCATGCGCGCTGCAGGCACGGGCGGCAGCATCATCAACATGGCTTCGATCCTGGGCCAGGTGGGCTATGCCGGCTCCACCGCGTATGTGGCGGCCAAGCACGGCGTGGTCGGGCTGACCCAGACCGCAGCGTGGGAACATGCGGCTGACGGCATCCGTGTCAACGCGGTGGGTCCGGGCTTCATCAGCACGCCACTGCTGGAGAAGATGGACCCGAAGGTGCGCGCCACGCTGGAAGGGCGGCACGCGTTGAAGCGGCTGGGTACGCCGCAGGAAGTGGCCGCGCTGGTAGCCTGGCTGGCCAGCGACGATGCCTCGTTCGCGACCGGCACGTACTACGCCATCGATGGTGGCTACCTCGCGCAGTGATGCGCTGAACGCCGGTTACGGCATCCCAGGGCATCGCCCGGCGCTACCGGGTGAACGCACTGTGGGGTGGCCTTCACCTCTGTGCCACGCATGCCACGCGACGCTCAGGGAAATTCCCGGAGCCTGCCTATGGAACTCACCCAGGATGTCTCGATCCTGCTGCGCGTAGCCGCAGCGATGCTGTTCGGCGGTGTGCTCGGTGTCGAGCGGGAAATGGGCAAGCACGCCGCCGGCCTACGTACGCACATGCTCATTGCCGGAGCGGCGGCATTGATCGTCGGTCTCGGCGACTCGGTGGCCGAGCATTTCCAGCAGGAGCGTTACCGCGATCTGCTGCAGGTTGATCCGGTGCGCCTGATCGAAGCGGTGGTGGCCTGCGTGGGCTTCGTGGCCGCTGGCACCATTCTGCGCGGCTCACGCGAGGACCAGGTCAGCGGCTTGACCACGGCCAGTTCGCTGATCATGGCGGCGGCGATCGGGATTGCGGTGGGGATCAGCAAGTACGTGATCGCGATCGGGGTCAGCGTGCTGTGCGTGCTGGTGCTGGCGGTGATGCGGCGGTTGGAGAAACGGATCTCGTAGGGAAGGTCGAGTTGCCGGCCAGCGGCCGGCACCACCATGAAGGCCCCAATGGTCAGACCAATAAAGGGCTAGCCCTATGGTCTAATAGGCTCTTCGTCGGAGTAGCGGTTAAATCCGCTGCAAGTGGTCTGATCGCGATCATTAATGGTAATACCAATGATCGACGGCCACGGCGACCCACCGCCTGCGGTGGGCTCCTTCCGTTTCCAGTCGAGAGTCTTCATGCAGCCTTGGCAACACCTGTACGACCCCGCCGGCAACCTGTGGTTGTCGAGCCTGATCGCGCTGATGCCGATCGCGTTCTTCTTCGTTGCCCTGGCAGTGCTGCGCATGAAGGGCTGGCTGGCCGGCACGATCACCGTGGCCATCGCACTCAGCGTGGCCCTGTTGTTCTACCGCATGCCGGTGCCCCAGGCGCTGGGCGCGGCCGGCTTCGGTTTCGTCTACGGCCTGTGGCCCATCGCGTGGATCATCATCGGTGCGGTGTTCCTCTACAAAGTTTCGGTCAAGACCGGGCAGTTCGACATCATCCGCGCCTCGATCCTCTCGGTGACCGAAGATCAGCGCCTACAGATGCTGATGGTCGGCTTCGCTTTTGGCGCCTTCCTGGAAGGGGCGGCCGGTTTCGGTGCGCCGGTGGCGATCACCGCAGCGTTGCTGGTCGGGCTGGGCTTCAAGCCGCTGTATGCCGCCGGCCTGTGCCTGATCGTCAACACCGCGCCGGTAGCGTTCGGCGCGATGGGCATTCCGATCATCGTGGCCGGGCAGGTCACCGGCCTGGACGCATTCGAGATCGGCCAGATGGCCGGCCGCCAGTTGCCGTTCCTGACCATCATCGTGCTGTTCTGGATCATGGCGATCATGGATGGTTGGCGCGGTATCAAGGAGACCTGGCCGGCGGTGCTGGTTGCGGGTGGTTCGTTCGCCATCGCGCAGTACCTGACCTCCAATTTCATCGGCCCGGAACTGCCGGACATCACCGCGTCGCTGGCGTCGCTGGTGTGCCTGACCTTGTTCCTGCGCCGCTGGAAGCCGGTGCGGATCTTCCGTTTCGACACCGAAACCAGCGCCGAGGCGGCCGCACAGGCACTGGAGGCACCGCGCCACAGCGTCGGCCAGATCGCCAGGGCATGGTCGCCGTTCCTGATCCTCACCGCGATGGTCACGCTGTGGAGCATCAAGCCGTTCAAGTCGCTGTTCGCGGCGGGCGGTCCGCTGGAAGGCTGGGTGCTGAAGATCCCGGTGCCAGGATTGGACCGGATGGTACAGAAGATGCCACCGATTGTGGATGCGCCCCTGAGCTATGACGCCATCTACAAGTTCGACTGGTTCTCGGCCACCGGTACCTCGATCATCCTGGCCGGGGTGATTGCCATCATCGTGCTGCGCATGCCTGCACGTTCGGCGCTGCAGACCTTCGGCGAGACCGTGCGTGAGCTGCGCATGCCGATCTACTCGATTGGCATGGTGCTGGCGTTCGCCTTCATCGCCAACTACTCGGGACTGTCTGCCACGTTAGCCCTGGCGCTGGCGCATACCGGCGACGCGTTCCCGTTCTTCTCACCGTTCCTGGGCTGGCTGGGCGTGTTCCTGACCGGTTCGGATACCTCGTCCAATGCCTTGTTCTCGGCACTGCAGGCCACCACCGCACAGCAGATCGGCGTGTCCGACGTGCTGCTGGTGGCGGCCAACACCACCGGCGGTGTCACAGGCAAGATGATCTCGCCGCAGTCGATCGCCATTGCCTGCGCGGCGGTCGGCCTGGCCGGCAAGGAGTCGGATCTGTTCCGCTTCACGGTCAAGCACAGCCTGATCTTCACCACGATGGTCGGCCTGATCACCCTGGCCCAGGCTTACTGGCTGACCTGGATGATTCCCTGAGCCATGCGCGGCTGGCCGACCACCCGCTGCGCGCTTCGGGCCACAATGGCACCATGAGCACGCAACGTATTTCGGACAAGGTGGCTGCGCAGCTGCGCGGCCTGGTGCAGGAACAACGGCTGCAGCCGGGTGACCGGCTGCCGGCCGAGCGCACCCTGGCGGTGCAGCTGGGGGTCTCGCGCACGGCCTTGCGCGAGGCCATCGCGCAGCTGGCCAGCCAGGGTCTGTTGACCGCACGGGTCGGTGGCGGCACCTACGTGGCCGAGCCTGCGGCACGCGCGCGGCAGGCGCTGGATGAACCGCTGGCGCCGTACCTGCCGCTGTTCCAGGGCGACCCGGAATACCGCTTCGACGTGCTGGAGATCCGCCACGCGCTGGAAGGTGCCACCGCCTGGCATGCGGCGCTGCGGGCCACCGACGAGGACCGCGCGCGCATCGCACAGGCCTTCCGGACCATGATGGATGCGCACGGCAAGGACGACCCCACCGGCGAGGCCGAGGCCGACGCGGCCTTCCACCTGTCCATCGCCGAGGCCTCGCACAACCTGGTGCTGCTGCAGGTGATGCGCGGGCTGTTCGAACTGCTGCAGACCAACATCTCGCAGAGCCGCGAAAAGCTCTACACCTCGGCGAGGACCTTCTCGCCGCTGTCCGACCAGCACCGCGAGATGATGGATGCGGTGCTGGCCGGCGACCCCGAACGCGCGCGCGCCGCCGCGCATGCCCACCTCGAGTTCGTGCACACCACGCTGCGCACCCTCGATGACAACGAAGCCCGGCGTGCGCGGGCCTCGCGCCTGCCTTCCCCCCACGGTTGACCCCATGATCATCTCCGCCTCCACCGATTACCGTGCTGCTGCCGAACGCCGGCTGCCGCCGTTCCTGTTCCACTACATCGATGGCGGCGCGTATGCCGAGCACACGCTGAAGCGCAACGTTTCCGACCTGTCCGACATCGCGCTGCGCCAGCGCATCCTGCGCAACATGTCCGACCTGAGCCTGGAAACCGAGCTGTTCGGCGAAAAACTGGCGATGCCGGTGGCGCTGGCGCCGGTCGGCCTGACCGGAATGTATGCGCGGCGCGGCGAGGTACAGGCGGCGCGCGCGGCCGACAGCCGCGGCATCCCGTTCACCCTGTCCACGGTGTCGGTGTGCCCGATCGAGGAAGTGGCACCGGCCATCCAGCGGCCGATGTGGTTCCAGCTGTACGTGCTGCGCGACCGTGGCTTCATGCGCAACGCGCTGGAGCGGGCGCAGGCCGCCGGCGTGACCACGCTGGTGTTCACCGTGGACATGCCGGTGCCGGGCGCGCGCTACCGCGATGCACACTCGGGCATGAGCGGCCCGAATGCCTCGCTGCGCCGTATCGGCCAGGCCATCACCCATCCGCACTGGGCGTGGGACGTGGGCCTGTTCGGCCGCCCGCATGACCTCGGCAACATCTCCACCTACCGCGGCAACCCGACCGGGCTGGAGGATTACATCGGTTGGCTGGGCAGCAACTTCGATCCCTCCATTTCGTGGAAGGACCTGGAGTGGATCCGCGAATTCTGGAAGGGCCCGATGGTGATCAAGGGCATCCTCGACCCGGATGACGCGCGTGATGCGGTGAAGTTCGGTGCCGATGGCATCGTGGTCTCCAATCACGGTGGCCGCCAGCTGGACGGCGTGCTGTCCACCGCACGTGCGTTGCCGGCCATCGCCGATGCGGTGCAGGGCGACCTGAAGATCCTCGCCGACTCCGGCATCCGCACTGGCCTGGACGTGGTGCGCATGCTGGCGCTGGGGGCCGATACCGTGCTGCTGGGCCGCGCCTTCATCTATGCGCTGGCCGCGCAGGGCGAGGCCGGCGTGGCCAACCTGCTGGACCTGATCGCCAAGGAAATGCGCGTGGCGATGATCCTGACCGGTGCGCACCGCATCGCCGACATCGGCCGCGATTCGCTGGTCAGCCTGCCATGAGCGGCCACGACGCCGTGCTGGCACAGTTGCGCGATGCGGTCGGCAATCGCCATGTACTGACCGGCGACAAGGCCACGCGGCGCTTCCGTCGCGGCTACCGCTTCGGCGATGGCCCAGTGCTGGCGGTGGTGCGCCCGGGGACGCTGCTGGAACTGTGGCGCGTGCTGCAGGCAGCGGTGCAGCGCGGCGCGGCGATCATCCTGCAGGCGGCCAACACCGGCCTGACCGGCGGCTCGACCCCGGACGGCGATGACTATGGCCGGCCGATCGTGCTGGTCAGCACGCTGCGCCTGACCGGCATCCAGTTGTTGAACGAAGGCCGCCAGGTGCTGTGCCTGCCGGGTGCCACGCTGGACCGCCTGGAGCAGACGCTGGCCCCGCTGGGTCGCGAACCGCATTCGGTGATCGGCTCGTCCTGCATCGGTGCCTCGGTGCTGGGCGGCATCTGCAACAACTCCGGCGGTGCGCTGGTGCGCCGCGGCCCGGCCTACACCGAGCTGGCACTGTATGCGCAGGTCGATGCGCAGGGCCAGCTGCAGCTGGTCAATCATCTGGGCATCGCGCTGGGTGATACGCCCGAGCAGATCCTGCAGCGCCTGCAGGCCGGTGACTACACGGCCGCCGACGTGGGCGATGGCGACGGCCGTGCGGCTTCCGATCCACGCTATGCCGAGGAAGTACGCAAAGTCGGTGCCGATACTCCCGCACGCTTCAATGCAGATCCCAGCCGCCACTTCGAGGCAGCGGGATCTGCCGGCAAGCTGGCAGTGTTCGCGGTGCGCCTGGACACCTTCGAGAAGGAGGCTGCCGAGGTCTTCTATATAGGCAGCAACCGCACCGACAGCCTCACCGCGATCCGGCGCCAGCTGCTGACCGGCTTCGAGCGCCTGCCGATTGCCGGCGAGTACATCCACCGCGATGCCTATGATATCGGCGAGCGCTACGGCAAGGACAGCTTCCTGCTGATCGACCGCCTTGGCACTTCCCGCGTGCCCGCCGCGTTCGCGTTGAAGAGCCGTGTCGATGGCTGGTTCGAGCGGTTGGGCCTGCGCGGCGTGACCGACCGTGTGATGCAGGTGCTGACGGGCCTGCTGCCCTCGCACCTGCCCAAGCGCATGGGCGAGTTCCGCCAGCGCTACGAGCATCACCTGTTGCTGAAGGTCTCTGCCCAGGACGCTGCGGAAACCGAGGCCTGGCTACGCAGCTTCTTCGCCGGCCACGAAGGCGGCTATTTCCACTGCACGGCGGAGGAGGGACGCAAGGCGTTCCTGCATCGCTTTGCCGTGGCCGGTGCCGCGGTGCGCTACCGTGAAGTGCATCGTGACCAGGTGCAGGACATCGTCGCGCTGGACATCGCGCTGCGACGTGACGATGCCGACTGGTTCGAGCAGCTACCGGCGGATATCGACGCGCGCCTGCTGCACAAGCTGTACTACGGCCACTTCCTGTGCCACGTGTTCCACCAGGACTACATCGCGCGCAAAGGTGAAGACCCGATGGCGATCGAGCATGCGATGTGGGCGCTGCTGGACCAGCGTGGCGCCGAGTATCCGGCCGAGCACAACGTCGGCCACCTGTACCCGGCCAAGCCGGCGCTGGCCGGGTTCTACAAGCAGCTGGACCCGAGCAATACCTTCAACCCGGGTATTGGTCAGACGTCGAAGGCGAAGGGGTGGTGCAGCTGCGATTGCAGTGGGCATTGAGGACGGAAAGGGTAGTCGAGCATGGCTCGACGCTACAAGGGCGATGCCGGGCAGGCCCGCCGCCGTCCGGGTAGCGGTTACCATCGGAATCCCAGCCACAGGAGCCGCCCATGCCTTCCATTCCCGTCCGCGCCGCCCTGTGCGCTGCATTGCTGGCGACCCCGCTGCTAGTGCTGGCGCAGTCTTCTATCCTGCCGCAGCAGCGCGATGCCGCCGGCAATGTGATGGAACCGCTGGGGCAGGTGCTGATCGCGAGTGAGACTGGACCATCGGGGCTTTACGACTGCACGCGGGACGGCAACTGGTGCGTGCGCGTGCAGCCGGTCGCCGAGGAGGGTGACCGGCCGAGCGTGCTGGAAGTGCTTGAGAAGGTGCAGGGCCAGGGCAAGCCGCACACCTACCACGTCAGCATCGACGTGCCGCAGGAAGCCGACCTGTCACTGTGGCCGTGGATCGTGCGCCTGGCGCCGGGCGCGGGCAGCGACGAAACAGTGACCGACCCGCAGCAGCGCGCCCGCCAGAATGTGCTGGTGGGCGGCATCGTCAAGTTCAGCACCATGTACTCCGGTGGAGGTGCGGACGCGTCCACGCTGCAGTTGGCACGCGTGCGCCACCTGCAGGACGACATCCAGGTGGACGACGACGTGCTGACCGTGCCATGGCTGGGCAATGCGATGATCCGTGCGTGTTTCAGCGAGCAGGACATGAAGCAGCGCGCAGGCGCCTGCCACGACGAATACGGGTTCTCGGCCAAGCTCGGGCTGGATCCGGTGGCCGAGGGCATGCCGGTGCTGCGCTACCAGACCGTGGCGACCCGGTTCCCGGCCGGTGTTTCGCGCTTCGAGGATTCGCTGGCCAGGGGGCCGCTGAAGAAGCAGGACCTGCGCACCGAGCAGGACCCGGCATGCAGCTACACGCGGCTGTTCCGCTTCACTGATGGGGTGTTCCACCCCGACCAGGCGCTGCCGGACTGCGCGGGGTATACCGAACCCTGAGCCCTGGAGAGCCGAGCCATGCTCGACTCGGGTTCTCGCGTGGCCCGACCGCAGAGCAGCCGAGCGTGGGCTCGGCTCTACGAAAACTGAGGCGGCGCTTACTCGCAGCGGGTAGCGGTGATGATGTTGTCCTTGTCCACGAACACGCGCAGGCGGTCCTGGCGGATGTCCTTGGTGGTGATGGTGCTGGGGCCGATCGGGTTGACCAGGCCGGCGCCGCTCTCGCTGGACAGGCGGCGGATGTTGGGCTCATTGGCCGGCTGGCCGATTGCCCAGCCCAGCTGGCTGGCATCGCAGTGGCCGGTACCCTTGACCTGCGGGCCAGGGGTGCTGACGCAGGCCGACAGCAGCAGGGCCGACGCAGGCAGTAGCAGGGACAGACGGAAGGCGGACATGCGAGCGCTCCTGCGCAGGGAAGATGGGCGGAACGATAGCACCCGTCGCGCGAAAGGCGTCAGCACTCCGGTCATTGCCGGCACAGCGTGGTCATTGCATAGTGGCAGGGATGGCTGGCAGCACGCCAGCGGGCAGGCCGGGCCATTCCGGTGCAGGTGTTGGATACGCTATGACGGCAGGCAGTTTGCGCGACAAGCGCAGGGCGAGAAGGGTACTGGCAGTGTCGGTGCTGGGCGTGGCGTTTGCCGCCTCTGCCATCGAACCGGCGCCGGACGCCGCTGCGGAAGCGCCGGTGTTCGGTGCCTGGCGCAACCTGCAGACCGAGGCAGGCTACGCACCCGCCCAGCGCAACCTGGCGTTCGCGATGCTGCCGCAGGCCGCCACCCGCGGCGATCGATTCGCCATTGTCGATCGTGAGGGCAAGCGCGCGGTGTGCTGCCTGCAGGTGGCCAGCCCGTCGCTGGGCGTGGCCGCACTGCGCGAGCAATACCACCTGCCACAGGCCTGGGTGACCGACCTCAGCAATGGCCGCAGCCCGGCACGCCCCTACCTGCCGCACGTCTATGCGATGCAGCGCGTGGATGAGCTGGCTGACTATGGTTTCACCGATGTGCCGGGGGCCTACAGCGACCTGGGGGGGCTGCTGATTCCCGAAGGTGCCGCGCTGGAGGCCGATGGCAGCGCCGTGCGCCTGGGTGATGACCGTTATCCCCTGCATTTCCAGCGCCAGCCGCACGCCGAAGATGATGGCGCACTGGACCGCTACACCCTGCAGGCGGACGAGGGCGTGGCTCCGATCGTGGTTGAAGTGCCGTTCGGCACCTACTGATTGCTGCACCGCGCTGGCTAGAATGCAGTGCGGCGCCGCCTGCCGTGCCTGTTCCCTGAGTCGCCGCCGTGTCCCTGCGCTCGTTGCTGCTGTCGCCCCTGCTGCTGTCGCCCCTGCTGCTGTTGTCCGCCTGTGCGAGCGCGCCGCCTCTGCAGCCCGTCCATTCCGATGCGCTGTGGCGCCTGATCGAGCGTGACTGCCAGGCAGCTGACGGCCCGCGCGGCAGCTGCCTGCGGGTGGAGACGGCAGCCGGCCGCCGTGACGTGCTGGTCAAGGATGCACACGGTGACTACCAGTTTCTGCTGATGCCGCTGGACAAGGTAAGTGGCATCGAGAACCGCGGTCTTTACCAGCGTGGGGCGCCGAACTACTTCGCTGCGGCCTGGCAGGCGCGCAGCCACACCGAACAAGCCTTGCGGCAACCGCTGCCGCGCAACGTCGCGAGCCTGGCATTGAACTCGCCGCACGGCCGTTCGCAGCACCAGCTGCATATCCACGTGGATTGCCTGCGTGGCGACGTGTTGCAGGCGTTGGACGTGCATGCCGCTGCCCTGGGCAGCCAGTGGTCACCGTTGCCGGTGCCGCTGCGCGGTCATCAGTACCAGGCCCGCCTGTTGCCGGGCGCGGAACTGACCGCCAATCCGCTCAATCTGCTGGCCTATGACCTCGCCGGCGTGGACGACGTGGGCCAGTGGAGCCTGGTGGTGGCGGGACGGGATCCGGTGCAGGGTGGCCCGGGTTTCATCCTGCTGGCCACCCGTGTGGACCCCGGCACCGGCAATGAGGCCAGCGCTGAAGAGCTGCAGGACCACGCCTGCGCAGTGCTGACCGGCGCAGGTGCATCGCTGGAGCGGGTCCGCTAACTCTCGGGGTGCTGGCGGCTGCGCCAGACCGGCGCGGTCAGTGCCAGCAGCTGGCGATCCTGCCAACCGTCCAGATCCAGGTGGTGGTCGCGCAGCAGCCCTTCCTGTTCGAAGCCGAAGGCGTGCAGTGCAGTGGCGAACGGGCTGCTGCAGTCCGGTGGCAGCATCACGAACAGGCGGTGCACGCCCACATCCTCGAACAGGAACGGGCACAGCGCCCGCAGCGCTGCATCCGCGTGCGGGTGCCAATGCTGCAGCGACAGCAGCTCGGCGCAGCGCGTATGCAAGCACTGCAGGCGGACATGCAACTGGTCCAGCACGGTGCCGTGCTCGTCATCGAATACCCCCAGCATCAGCTGATCGTTGTCCTGCTCCAGCCGCGAGCGGTGCATGTGGGCCAGGAAGCGGGCTTCCTCGTCGATACCCGCCGGATGGCGTCGGCCGCGCCGGCGGCGATCATCGAACAGGCGCCAGCGCGGCAGGTCGGTACGCTGGAACGGGCGCAGGGTGACCGGTGCGGCCTGCAGCTGCAGCAGGTGACGGCGCAGCACCGGCCGCAACGGGGGGAGAAGCGAGGTGGGATACGGGATCATCATCCCCGGCACGATGGCCGTGCCCGCCCCCCTGCACCATTCAAAACATTGCAAAAATGCGGTGAGCGGCGCCGGGGGTCTGATTCGGTTCAGGCATAAGCCCATCAGGGCTGGTCATTTCCGTTGAAACCACCCATTCAGGACACTTTCGTTACGGGATCGTTATGTGCCGCACAGGCCACGGCTCCCCCGTACCACCCGCCCACTCCCCCAGGAAGCCCATGTCCGCCTCCCACAAGGCGTTGCGCCCGCGTCCGCTGGTGCTCGCGCTGTCGTCCCTGATGCTGGTCTCGCTGCCGGCCTTCGCGCAGGAAAGCGCACCCACCACATTGCAGGAAGTGAAGGTCACCGGCTCGCGCATTCCCCGTGCCAGTGTCGAGGGGCCCTCGCCGGTGACGGTGATCAGCCGCGAGCAGATCGATGCGCAGGGCTACCGCAATGCCTTCGACGCGCTGAGCGCGCTGACCGAGAACACCGGCAACGTGCAGGGCGAGGACTTCGGCAATACGTTCACGCCGGCCGCCAACACCATCAACCTGCGTGGACTGGGTCCGAACCGCACGCTGGTGCTGGTCAACGGCCGCCGCCAGGCCGACTACCCGCTGGCCTACGAGGGCTCGGTGAACGTGGTCAACCTGGCCAACATTCCCAGCGCCCTGATCGAGCGCATCGAGGTGCTCGCTGCGGGTGCGTCGGCGGTGTATGGCTCCGATGCCATCGCCGGCGTGGTCAACATCATCCTCAAGGACCGCTTTGAAGGCGTGGACGTGAACGTGCGCGCCGGCGGCACCCAGCAGGGCGGGGGTGACAACCAGCGCGCGCAGGTGGTCGGTGGCAGTTCCGGGGAGCGTTGGGATGCGCTGTTCGGCTTCGAGTTCGACGTGCGCAAGGCGATCCACGCGCGCCAACGCGACTTCATGGATTCACTGGACGATGATCCGGCCGGCAAGGCGCCGCAGGCGACCGCGATCGCCTATCGCCGCAATGCTGCCACCGGCCGCAACATCGATCCGGGCGTGAGCGGCTGCGACGCAGCGTCGGACATTTATGGCGGCAGCGTGTTCCGTGCCAACAACCCGCGCCAGGGCTGGTACTGCGGCAGCAACGAGGCCGCCGCCAGCTACTGGACCGTGCAGACCCAGAAGCGCAACCTCAATGGCTATGGCCTGTTGACCTACCACGTCAACGACACCACCGACCTGTTCGCCGATGTCGCCGTGGGCAGCGCGCGCATCTACAACAACACGCGCGCGCCGACCTGGACGTCGTCACGCAACTACTTCTACAACCAGAACAGCGGGAACCTGGAGAGCTGGTACCGCCGCTTCGCGCCGGAGGAAATCGGTGGCCTGCCGCGCAATGCCAATCGGTTCCTGGAGAACTCGTGGTCGTTCAACCTGGGCGCGCGCGGCCAGATCGGCGACAGCGGCTGGGACTACGAGGCGGTCTACATCCGGTCGCGCTACGAGAACCGCACCCGTCGCCCGGTGCTGCTGGCCGGCATCAACGAGTACCTGCTGGGCCCGAAGCTGGGCGTGCGCAATGGCGTGGAGGTCTATGCGCCGGACCCGGTGCGCCTGTTCAAGCCTTTGACTCCGAACGAGTACGAGGGCCTGTCCGACTATCAGGAAAGTCGCAACGCGGCGTGGCTGCAGACCTTCAGCGCCAGCATCAATGGCCGCCTGTTCGCACTGCCGGGCGGCGATGCTGCGCTGGCGGCGGTGGTCGAGGCCGGCAGCCAGGGCTACCGCAACCGCCCGGACCCGCGCCTGGGCACCGGCGAGTTCTGGAACACCAGCGCCGGTATCGGTGCCGGCGGTGACCGTGATCGCTATGCGGCCGGCGTTGAACTGCAGTTGCCGTTGCTGCAATCGCTGACCACCACGCTGGCCGGCCGCTACGACCAGTACCGCGCAGGCGGCGAGCACATCGGCAAGGCGACCTGGAGCTTCGGCGTCGAGTTCCGCCCGATCGAGAGCCTGTTGATCCGCGGCTCTGCTGCGACCAGCTTCCGTGCGCCGGACATGAACTACGTGTTTGCCACCGAGACCCGCGGCTACAACCCGGGCATGACCGATTACTGGCGCTGCCGTACAGCAGGCCAGTCGTACGACAACTGCGACTACAACGGCCTGTCGATCGACTACAGCAACCGTGCCAACGCACAGCTGCAGCCGGAAACCGCCAAATCCTATGGCTTCGGCGTGGTCTGGTCGCCGCTGTCCGGGCTGGACTTCAGTGCTGACTACTACGACATCCGCATCGACAATGAGGTCACCAGCCTCGACACCAGCCGTATTCTTCGTGATGAAGCCGATTGCCGCCTGGGCCGCACGTTGGGTGGCGAAGCGCGCGATATCGGTTCACCGCTGTGCCAGGACGCGCTGTCGCGGGTGATCCGCAACCCGTCCAATGCCACGGTGCAGCCGGACCAGGTAACCCGCGTGCTGATCAATCCGATCAACGCGGCCTCCGAGTCGGTGCGCGGCCTGGACCTGAAAGGCAACTGGCGCTTCGACGCCGGCCGCTATGGCCGCTTCACCACGCGCCTGGCCTATACCGTGGTGCTGGAGCATAAATACCGGCAGTTCTCCGATGATCCGGAGCGTGACATCCGCAATTCACTGGATGACTACCAGTGGCGCAGCAAGGCCAATGGCAGCATCACCTGGAACCAGGGCGACTGGACCACCACGCTGTACGGCAATCGTTTCGGTTCACTGCCGAAGACCGATGGCAGTGGCCGCATCGCGCCGTACATGACCTACAACGCCAGCGTGTTCCGCCAGTTCGGCGAGAACCTGTCGGTGGGCGTGATCGTCAACAACCTGCGTGACAGCCGCCCGCCGGCGGACAGGAACAGGGGCGGCTGGCCGTTCTACCCGGTCGGCAACTACGACCCGTATGGCCGCCAGTACTGGCTGCAGCTGGACTACCGGTTCCGCTGATCGGGCGGGCAGACAGAAGGCCCGGCAATGCCGGGCCTTCTGCTGTGCCCCTATCCGCAGTGATGGCGCGCGCCGGTCGGCTAGGGCAGCGCCTGTTGCAGGTACGACTCGATGACGTAGCTGAAGGGCTGCTGCTGGCGATCGCGTAGCAGCGCGCGCACTTCCAGGACCACGCCGTCGTCGCCTTCGCCACGCGGTGGCCAGAACGTCTGGTCGGCCAGGGTCTGGCGCTGGAAGCCGAGCGGGCCGACCACGCGGCCAAAGGGTTCGTCGGTGCTGTCCAGCACCTGGTTCATGGCCGGGCTGAGATGGTCCGGCAGGTACCAGTTGTCGGCCTCGGAGAGGACGCGGCTGCCACAGACCAGCTGTACGCGGCGGTAGCGCAGCGCGGTGCCAGGCTGCGTCGCACCCAGCGCCTGCAGCACATCGGCGGGGGCAGGCTTGTCCTGGCCATGCACACGCACGGCGCGCACCCGCGCCTGTTCGGCCAGGCCGTGTTCGGCGCACCAGTGTTCCAGGGTGGCGGTGGCGCTCTGCCCGGACAGCACACGCTGGTGCAACCGCTCGACGAGGGCAGCCGATGCGATGCGCTGTTGGCCCGGCGGCGCCTGCAGCGGCGCGGTGGCGGCCGTATCTGCGGCGGACAGGCTGGCCATCGGGGCAGCAGCGAGCAGGGACGCGGCCTGCCAGCGGCGGAGGCGATCGTGGCGGTCGGACGGGCCCATGCGGCATCACAGCGGAAACAGGCGCCTATGGTACCCGTTCAGGCGTGTGCACGGCGTGGCTGCGACCGGTTGTCGCAGGGTAATCATCGTTCTGGTGAATGCGTGCCATCCAGATATTTCGTTGGCCGATGGCAGCGCCGGCGCTCAGGATGGCGCCATGGCTTGGCTTTCCCGGAGTTTCCGATGACGCTTCAGTTCGTCCATGGCGGTGTAGACCGCTACGGCGCGCCACTGCATTTCCATATCCGTGACGGCCGCATCAGTGGCCTCAATGGCGAGGCTACGCCGGCCGACGGGGCGGAATGCGTCGACCTGCAGGGCTTCGCGGTCCTGCCCGGGCTGGTCGACGGCCACATCCATCTGGACAAGAGTTTTGTCGGCGACCGCTGGCACCCGCACCAGCCGGTGAACAGCCTGCGTGAGCGGTTGGCGGTAGAGAAGGCCGCGGTAGCGAGTGCCGCGCCGATGGTGGACCGTGCCGAGGCATTGATCCGCCAGTGCAGCCGCTTCGGCACGGTGGCCATGCGCTGCCACGTCGACATCGACGGCAGCACGGGCCTGCGTCATCTCGAAGCGGTGCGCGAGGCGGCGCTGCGCTGCGCCGACCTCATGCGGATCCAGCTGGTGGCGTTCCCGCAGGCCGGGGTGATGTCCTGTCCGGGTACCGCCGCCGTGCTTGAGCAGGCCCTTGCGGCGGGCGTGGAGGTGCTGGGAGGCATCGACCCGACCACGCTGGATGGCGATGCTGAAGGCCAGCTGGCACTGCTGTTCGGCCTGGCCGAGCGCTATGGCGTGCGCCTGGACATCCACCTGCACGAGCCCGGCGAAACCGGACTGGCCCAGTTGCTGCGCATTGCCGCGCGGACCCGGGCCGCTGGCCTGCAGGGGCGGGTGGCGGTCAGCCATGCCTACTCGCTGGGCGACGTGCCGCTGGCGCGCGCGTTGCAGGTGGGCGAGGCGCTGGCCACGGCGGGTGTGGCGATCATGAGCAACGCGCCGGGTGATCATCCATTTCCGCCTTTGCGCGCACTGCATGATGCGGGCGTGCGCGTGTTCGCCGGCAACGACAACATCCGCGACTGCTGGTGGCCGTACGGCAACGGCGATCTGCTGCAGCGGGCGATGCTGCTGGGCTACCGCTCGGGCTTCTACACCGATGCCGACCTGATGCTGGCGCTGGACATGGTCACCACCCACGCCGCGCAGGTGATCGGGCTGCCGCAATACGGTCTCGTGGAAGGGCATCCGGCCACTTTCGTGGCCGTGCGGGCCGATCATGGCCCGGCTGCCGTGGCCGGGGTGCCGGTGCAGCGCCGGGTAGTGGTGGATGGCCGTTGGCTGTAGATCCACGCCGCGCCAGCTCCGTGTAGTGCCGAGCCATGCCCGGCGGCTTTCAGGCGTAATCGTCGGCGCGGGTAGCGACGAATTCTTCCAGCCACGCCAGCAGATGGGCGATGTCGATGACCACGCCCTGCTCCACGCGCTTGAGCAGCAGGGTGCCGGCGCCGATCTGCAGGCTGCTGTCGGCATGGCGCAGCACTGCATCGATGCCCCAGGCATCGGTGACCTGCATCCAAGCCAGGCCCGGCACGCGCTGGGCCAGGGTGTCACCGAACGCCACGCCCAGCGCTTCCCAGCCATCGCAGTCGTCACGATCGATCAGTTCGGCATCGACCACGCGCTGCAATGTGCTGGCGGCCAGCGGCCATTGCACCGGCAACGTCGGGAAGCTGGCGGCCACGCGCGCGGCGATCAGTGCACGCTGGTGCTGCAGGTGCGTCTGCAGGGCTGCAGGCAGGGGATCGAATCGGGTCGGGGGTTGGTCGGACATGGCGAGGCGCCGTGGAGCACGGAAACAACGGCACTCTAGCGGCAGAACCGTGATTTCCGCGCGACAGGCGTGTCCAGGTTTCGATGCTCAATGCGCGAAATCTAATTGCTCCCGCAGCTGCAACATCAAGGTCCGTATACGTCATTCTGCGCGGCTCAATCGTCCTCTCATGGGCTCAGCTGGACCTGCGCGCTTGCTGGATGACGAACTCCTCGAGGGCTTCAAGCAGGTGGTTGATCTCGATGGCCTCGCCTTCTTCGACGCGTTTGATCAACAGGGTGACGGCGCTGACCATGATATTGGCCTCTCTATAGCGGAGAACCGCATCGACGCCCCATGCATCGGTTACCCGGGCCCAGGCAAGTTCCGGTACACGCTGTGCCAGACAGTCACCGAATGCGACCCCCAGTGCTTCCCAACCGCCACAATCATCGTGATCGATCAGCTCTGCATCGACTACGCGTTGCAGCGTGCTTGGCAGTAGCGGCCATTGAACAGGCACGGTGGGGAACGCAGATGCGACGAGGGCAGCAACCTGTGCGCGCTGCTGCTGCATGTGCGCGATGAGTGCAGGTGGCAGCGGATCAAACCGGATGTCGGCTTCGTCCTTCGGAGCAGGGGTCAAAGTAACCTGGTAAGTGCTGGTCATAGGCGGGGTAATCCGGAGAAGGGCGTTCACCACCCTATCGCCCAGATCTTGGGTACGCCATCAGTGGGCCTTTTGCGACAAGCGTGTATTTGCTGGCGCACCCGCGCCCTTTTCGATGCCGGAGGGGCGTTTCCATCCACGCGTGGCGTGGATCTACCGTGGTCAGTCCGGTTCGCGCTGTACCTGCCGCCACAGCTCGCTGGCCAGTGCCCGCACCGCATCATCGGCATCGGCACGATGCAGCAGGCCGATTTCGTAGTTGTCGATCACCGGCAGCCCACGCTCGCCATCGATGATGCGGTGCTCGCGCGTGACCGCGCGGCGAGGCAGCAGGCTGATCCCGATGCCATCAGCCACCGCGCCCTGGATGCCACTCAGCGACGAACTGGTGAAGGCAATTCGCCAGCGCAGGCCCAGCGCTTCCACGGCGTGGATCATCTCGTCGCGGTACAGCCCTCGCGGCGGGAAGGTGACCAGCGGCAGCGGGTCCTGCTGCAGGCAGCTGCTGCGCAGGCTGTCGATCCAGTGCATCGGCTCGCGGCGGCAGTGCACCGCCTGGCGGCTGTTGCGGCGCTGCTTGACCAGCACCAGGTCCAGCTCGCCGTGGTCGAAGCCCTGTGCCAGGGCGCGGCTGAGGCCGCTGCTGATCTCCAGCTTCACCTGTGGGTGGCGACGGCTGAAGGCGGCCAGCATGCGGGTGGTCTGCGGGTTGACGAAGTCTTCGGGTACGCCGATGCGGACCGCGGTTTCCACCGTCGCGCCGGCCAGCGCCTGGGCCATTTCCTCGTTCAGGTCGAGCATGCGCCGCGCGTAGCCGAGCAGGGTGTGGCCGGCGTCGGTGGGGTGCACATCGCGGTGGCTGCGCTCGAGCAGGCGATGCCCGGCCAGTTCCTCCAGCCGCCGCACCTTCTGGCTGACCGTGGACTGGGTCGAATGCAGGCGCGTGGCCGCCGTGGTGAAGCTGCCGCAGTCGGCCACCATCACCAGCGCCCGCAGCAGGTCCAGTTCGAACAGGGTTCTATTCGATTTGGCACTGTCTTGCATTTGAACATTTCACTTCTGGATACCCGGGCCGACTTCTACCATGCGGGGCAGGGGCCGGCAATGCGCGGCCCCTGCGACCATCGCCCTGCGGCGATGGAGAAAAGGAGACACCGTGATGCGCTTCCATTGCCCCGCTGGCTGGCCTGCACCGTTCACGCGCGTGCTGTTGTTGTGTCTGCTGGCCATGGTCACCCCTGCCTGCACTGCCACCTCCAGAGCCGACGCAGACGCGCGCCTGCGTGATGCCGCCAGCCGCGGCGATGCCGAGGCGGTGCGCGGCGCGCTGGCCGAAGGTGCTGATCTGGAGGCGCACGATGGCCAGGGCCGCACGGCGCTGCTGCTGGCCACGCAGGGCAACAACGTAGATGCCGCGCGCGAACTGATCGAGGCCGGGGCGGACGTCAATGCCAAGGATGCGCTGCAGGACAGTGCCTACCTGTATGCCGGCGCGCGCGGCCTGGATGAGATCCTGGCGATGACCCTGGCGCACGGCGCCGATCTGCGCAGCACCAACCGCTATGGGGGCACTGCGTTGATTCCGGCCGCCGAGCGCGGCCACGTCAGCACCGTGCGCATGCTGCTGCGTGCAGGTGTGGCGGTGGACCACGTCAACCGCCTGCACTGGACCGCGCTGCTGGAAGCGATCCTGCTTGGCGACGGTGGTGAACGCCATGTGCAGATCGTGCAGCTGTTGCTGGAGGCCGGTGCCGACCCGGAGCTGGCCGACGGCGATGGCGTAACGCCACTGGCGCACGCGCGCCAGCGTGGCTATGCCGGCATTGAAACCCTGCTGCGCCAGCACGGCGCGGCGCGCTGAACCGCTACTCCTTCCACCCGCACGCTGGCCGTGCCTACCAGGATGCTGTCCATCATGTTCCGTTCCCGCCCGTTGTCCCTTGCCATCCTTCTTGCGGTGGCGCCGCTGTCGGCATCTGCTGCCGAGCGCGCCGACCTGCTGATCCGCAATGCCATCGTGGTCGACGTCGAGCACGCCAGCGCGCGGGCCGGGCAGAGCGTGGTGATCCGCGGCGAGGACATCGTCGCGGTGGGCCCGGACGCGCAGCTGCGCGGCCAGTGGAGCGCGGCCCGCCAGATCGATGCCAAGGGCAAATACCTGATCCCGGGCCTGTGGGACATGCATGTGCACTTCGGTGGCGGCCCGGCGCTGATCGAAGAGAACAAGGCGCTGCTGCCGCTGTACATCGCGCACGGCATCACCACCGTGCGTGACTGCTCCGGCGATCTGCCCGATCAGGTGCTGCAGTGGCGTGGCGAGATCGCCAGGGGCACGCTGTTCGGCCCGCGCCTGCTCAGCTCGGGCGCGAAGATCGAAGGCATCAAGCCGGTCTGGAAGGGCACGATCGAAGTGGGTAGCGAGGCCGACGTCGACAAGGCGATCACCCGACTGCAGCACGATAAGGTCGATTTCGTGAAGATCACCGACAGCACGCTGAAGCCGGATCTGTTCCTGTATTCGGCCAGCGCCGCGCGCAAGGCCGGCTTCAAGGCCTCGGGCCACATTCCGATGGCGCTGACGGTGGAGCAGGCGGTCGATGCCGGCCTGGCCTCGATCGAGCACCTGGACTACGCATTCAAGGCCGGCAGCAAGGACGAAGCGAAGATCGCCGCCGACTTCGGCGCCGGCCGCATCGACCGCGCGGAAGCCAACCGCCGCCTCGACGCCAGCTTCGACCGTGACACCGCGATGCACGCCTACCGTGATTTCGCCAAGCGCGGCGTATTCGTGACCCCGACCCTCAACGGTGGCCGTATCCTCGATTTTCTGGACCAGGATGACCACGCCAACGATCCGTACCTGGCCTACATCGGCCCGGGCCTGCGCGCGACCTATCAGTGGCGCGTGGACCGCGCCGCGAAGGCGACGCCGGCACAGATCGAGGCGCGCCACGCGCAGTACCATCAGGTGGCGGCCGTGCTGCCGTTGCTGCAGGAGGCGGGCGTGACGATCATTGCCGGCACCGATGCGGGCTTCCTCAACTCGTTCAACTTCCCGGGCATCGCCCTGCACCAGGAACTGCAGCTGTTCGTGAAGGAGGGCCTGAGTGCGCCGCAGGCGCTGTCGGCCGCAACCCGTTCCGGCCCGGCCTGGTTCGGCCAGATGGACCGCTACGGTGGTGTCGCGCAGGGCAAGGCCGCCGACCTGGTGCTGCTGACCGCCAACCCGCTGCAGGACATCGCCGCCACCGAGAAGATCGACAGCGTGATCCTGCGCGGCAACGTGTATGACCGCGCCGCGCTGGACAAGATGCTGGCCGACACCAAGGCCAAGGTCGCGGCGTGGAATGCAGAGGCGGCGAAAGCTGACTGATTGCGGGGTTGGACGGAATCCACGCATGGCGTGGATCTACCCGTACCCTCAGTAGATCCACGCCATGCGTGGATGATGCGGCCGATGACCTAACGCGGTGCCGGCCGCATTCCGTGCAGCTGCGGCAGTGCGGCCTTCATCGCATCGATGAAGGCGCGCAGCCGCTGCGGCTGCTGGCGCGCGGCAGGAAACACGACATGCACCGGCAGTGCCGGCGCCTGCCAGTCTGGCAGCAGCTGCACCAGACGCCCTTGTGCGAGGTCGTCAGCGACCAGCCAGGCCGAGACCACCGCTGCGCCCAGCCCGGCGCGTGCAGCCTGCTGCACCACGAACAGGTTGTCGCTGAGCAGGCGTGGGCTGATCGAAAGGGTATGTGCGCGCCCCTGCGCATCATGCAGCAGCAGGCGTTCGCGGTAGTAGGTGACCAGCGAGATCCACGGCAGTGACTGTGCCTGTTCCGGCGTACTGACCGCCGTGGCGTCCACCAGCGAGGGCGCTGCCACGACGATGCGCGGCACTTCCGCGAGCGGCAGTGCCACCATGCGCGGTTCGTCGACCGGACCCACCCGCACCGCGCAGTCGATGCCTTCGGCGATGAAATCCGGGCGCCGATCTTCCAGGATCCACTCCAGGCTCAGCTGCGGGTGCTGGGCGAGGAATGCGAGCATGGTCGGCAGCAGCTGCGCCTGGCCAAAGGCGTGCGGCACCATCACCCGCAGGCGTCCGCGCAGCGTTTCCGGTTCGCCGTTCAGCTCGGCCTGCAGCGACTCCCATTCGTCCACCACGCGCTGCGCATGACGCTGGCAGCGCAGGCCGTCCTCGGTCAGTTGCAGGCCATGGGTGGAGCGCTGCAGCAGGCGCAGGCCGAGCTGCCGCTCCAGTGCCTGCAGGCGTCGGCTGACCGTCGGCTGGGTGGTGCCCAGCTGCAGGGCCGCAGCAGACAGGCTGCCGGCATCGACAATGCGCAGGAAGGTGCGCAGCAGATCCAGGCGATCAGCGCCGGTGGCGAGGTCATTCATGCGTGTGGCGTATGAAAGATATGTACCAGAGCCTACTACAGACGTTTGGCGAATACAGGCAGGATACGCCCACTTCCTCTACCGGGCTCCCCCATGTCTACCTCCTCGCTGTCTGTTGCGGCCGCACCGGCGACCGTGCCTTCCGCCCCATTGGTGCTGGCAATGGCGGCCGGTGCCGGCTTCTCGGTCGCGTCGCTGTATTACAGCCAGCCCATGCTGGGCCTGATCGCCCAGGACCTTGGCGCCGGTGAGCGCGCCGCCGGCCTGGTGCCAACCTTGACCCAGCTCGGCTACGCGCTGGGCATCCTGCTGCTGGCACCGCTGGGCGATCGCTTCGACCGCCGCCATCTGATCCTGTTGAAGTCTGCGCTGCTGGCGCTGGCACTGGGCGCCGCCGCGATGGCTGGGCACCTGCCGGGCCTGCTGATGGCCAGCCTGCTGGTCGGGCTGATGGCAACGCTGGCGCAGGACATCGTTCCCGCCGCTGCGGTGCTGGCACCGGATGCGCAGCGCGGCCAGATCGTCGGCCGGGTGATGACCGGCCTGCTGCTCGGCATCCTGTTGTCGCGGGTGGTCAGTGGTGTGGTGGCTGAAGCGTGGGGTTGGCGCACGCAGTTCGTGCTGGCGGCGGTATCGGTGGCGGCGATGGGCGCGGTGATGGCGCGTGCACTGCCGCGTTTCGCGCCGACCAGCACGCTGCGCTATCCGGCGTTGCTGGGTTCATTGCTGGCGTTGTGGCGTGAGCAGCCGCAGCTGCGCCGTGCAGTGGCCAGCCAGTCGCTGCTGACGGTCGGCTTCAGTGCGTTCTGGTCGACACTGGCGCTGATGCTGCATGCCCGCCTGGGGCTGGGCAGTGCGGCGGCGGGTGCGTTTGGTATTGCGGGTGCGGCCGGTGCATTGGCCGCGCCGTTTGCCGGCCGTTTCGCTGATCGACTGGGGTGCCATGCGGTGGCACGGCTGGCGATTGCGGTGGCGCTGCTGGGCTTCGGCCTGCTGCTGGCCGAAGCCTGGTTGCCGGCCGCCGCGCTGCTGCCGTTGCTGGTGGTGAGTGCGCTGCTGTTCGACTTCGGCTTCCAGTCGGCGCTGGTGGCGCACCAGACCCTGGTCTACGGCCTGGTGCCGCCGGCACGCAGCCGGCTCAATGCGCTGTTGTTCACCGGCATGTTCATCGGCATGGCCGCCGGTGGTGCGCTGGGCAGCCTGGCGCTGGCGCAGTGGGGGTGGCACGGCGTGGCCTGGCTGGCGGTGGTGTGTGCGGGCGGCAGCCTGGCACTGCGTTTGAAGTAGGGGGTTGTTCGGCAGGGCGTGCAGTCCTGCACCTGCTGGAGGCAACAGCAACAGCGGGGTTCCTGTAGGGAGGCGGGGTGGGTCCGGTTGCGGGGGACGCCGTGAATCCCCAGTCCGGCCCAGCCGCTGGCGGCTGGGCGTTCGGGCGCTTGCGAAGCAATGCTTCGCAAGCGAAGCGCCCTCACCCATGGGGGCTCGGTCGCGCCATCCATGGCGCTCACGCCCCCGCAACCGGACCCACCCCGCCTTCTGTTGGAATGGCTCTTGGGGTCAGATTCGTTTTCCGGAGGAAAACGGATCTGATCCCTGATTGATTTCGATATCTGACAGAAGTGTCGACCAAGGTCGACACCTACCAACCGCCATCGGAATCTGTCAGAGGTGGGGCGGTGTCGGAGTGCGGGGTGTCAGCCGCATGGATGCGGCTGCCAAGCTTACAGGGACGTACTTGCAGCGTCCCCGTACTCCGACACCGCCGCGCCATCCCACGGAGAGCGCGCTTTTGATTTTGCTGTTGAAGTTGCCGGCCAGCGGCCGGCACTACCGCGGGTGCAGGGCTGCAAGCCCTGCCGCCCCCCCCTAATCGTGACCGCTGTCGTCCAGGCTGATGATGCCGCGCCGCAGCGCCTGGGTTACCGCATGCGTGCGATCACCCACGCCGAGCTTGTCCATCAGGCTTTTCATGTGCGCCTTCACCGTCTGCTCGGAAATCTGCATGCGCTCGCCGATGCGCTTGTTCGACAGCCCTCCGGCCACGTGCCGCAGTACCTCGGTCTCGCGCGGCGACAAGCGATCTTCCACTACATGCGCGGCGATGCTGGCCGCCACCGCCGGGGGAATCGGTGCGCGCCGGCCGCCGGCGACCATGCGGATGGTGTCGACCAGTTCACGCCGCAGCATGTCCTTCAGCAGGTACGCGCTGGCGCCGGCCTGCAGCGCCCGCACCGCACGTACGTCACCGCGGTAAGTGGTCAGCACGATGATGCGCGCGCGCGGGTCCAGCGCGCGGATCCGCACGATGGCTTCCACACCATCCAGGCGGGGCATCTGCAGGTCCATCAGCACGACGTCGGGCTGCAGCTGCTGGTAGCGCGCGATGGCTTCCTCGCCATCGGCGGCCTCGCCGAGCAGGCGCAGGTCGGCATGAGCGCCCAGCAGTGCCGCCAGTCCATCACGCAGCAGCGGGTGGTCGTCGACCACCAGCACGCCGATCGGGGCAGGGGACTCAGTCATGGTTTTCTCTACTCCAGGGCCAATGCCAACGCGATCGGCGGCGGTGATACAGCCGCCGGGCCGGGACTGCCAGCGCGACTTCGGTACCCAGCCCGGGGCGGGTCCACAGCTGCAGTTCCGCGCCGAGGCGCTGGGCGCGCTCACGCATGCCCTGCAGGCCCCAATGGCCATGGCCGGCGTTCTCGTCGGCAATGCCGGCGCCGTCGTCGCGCACGTGCAGCAGGAAACAACGCGTGCCGTAGGACAGTTCCACTTCAATGGCACTGGCATTGGCATGGCGCAACGCATTGCGGATGGCCTCGCGCCCGATCAGGAACACCTCTTCGGCCGCGTCGGCCTGCAGCGGTGGCGCCGCGCCTTCCACGGTCAGGCGCAGGGGATTGATGCCATGCCCGGCGTATTCGGCGTGCACGTCGGCCAGCGCCGAAGCGAGGTCGCGGCCCGCGAACGGCGCCTCGCGCAGCGCATTGACCCGCTCGCGACCCTCGGCCAGGTTGCGCTCGGCCAGCTGCATCGCTGACTCAAGCTGGCTGCGCACCGGCGCTGGTGTCTGCGCTGACTGGCTGATCGCGTGCAGGCGCAGGATCAGGCCCTGGCTACCCTGCAGCAGGGTGTCGTGCAGGTCGCGCGCGATGCGTTCGCGTTCGCCGTTGCGTTCCTGCAGGCGCGCGCGGAACAGTGCGGCCAGCTGCCCGCTGCGGATGCGCACCGCCATCACCAGCAGTGCAAGTATCGCGGCGGCGCACAGCAGCTTGAACCACACCGTCTGCACGAAGGTGGGTGCGATGCGGAAGCTGCGGCTGGCCGGTGCGGTGCTCCAGATGCCGTCCTCGTTGGCGGCTTCCACCTCGAACCGGTAGCTGCCGGGCGCCAGGTTGGTGTAATACGCACGTGTGCTGCTGCCAGCGTCCTGCCAACCATCATCCACGCCCGACAGGCGGTATCGGTATCGGTTGCGCTCCGGACGTGCCAACGACAGCGCCACGTAGTCAATCTGCAGCTGGCTGGTGCCGGCCGGTAGGCGCAGGCCATCGCGTAGCGGCGCGTGCTCGCTGCCATACAGCACCTCGCCGATGCGCACGCTGGGAGCCATCGTATTGACGTGCGAGCGGGTGGTGTCCAGCCAGGCCAGGCCCTGGTTGGTGGCCAGCCACAGCAGGCCGTCGTCGGCCAGGGCGGCGGTGGAGATCGGTCCGCTCTGCAGGGCGATGCCGGGCATGCCGTCGATGGCATCGAACAGGCGTGGCGTCACTGGCAGGCCGGAGCGCAGGGCACGGCGCAGCAACCCGCTTTCCATCCGTACCAGGCCACGGCTGCCGTTGAGCCACAGGTGTCCATTGGCATCGGCGACCATGCCGGTGATGCCTTCCAGTACGCCGGCCATGTCGGTGCGCACCGGAACGAACCGGCCGTTGCCCAGCCGTGCCGCCAGCCCTGCTTCGCCGGCGACCAGCAGAAGGTCCCGGTGGTGCAGCATCGCAGTGATCGGTCCTACCGACAGGCCGTCCCCGGCGCCGAAGCTCTCGGTGCCATTTGCACCCAGGCGGCGCAGGCGGCCATCGGCATAGCCGAGCAGCAGCTGGCCATCGGCATCCAGCGCCAGCGATGAGCAGGCCTGTTCGGGCAGACGGCCTTCCTGCCGCCACTGGCCGTGCAGGTACTGCAGGACGCCACGCTCCCCCGCGCAGACCCAGGCCTGTCCGTCATCGGGGAACAGCAGGGCATGCAGCGGCTGCCCGGTGAACGGCGCCGGCAGCGGGATCAATGTGGTGTGGCCGGCGACCGTGCGCGCGAGGTTGACCCAGTCGAACTGCCAGATCGACGTGGGTGCCTGCCGCGCGGAGGCCTGCAGCTGCGTGGCGCTGCCATTCAGCAGGGGGCGCCGCAGGTCGTAGGGCTTGAGGTCTTCGCCATAGCCATACACGCGCCCATCGCTGGCCCGTACCAGCGAGCGGTAGGGATCGCTCGGGCCGACCACCAGGGCGTGCACGCTGCGTGCGCGGAAGCGGTTGAGGCCGAGATTGGTGCCGACCCAGAGATTGCCTTCGCGATCGACGATGATCGGCACTGCCGATGTGGCGGTCAGTCCTTGCGGCGAATCGAAGCGTTCCATGCGCACGGCCCGGGTGCCGTCGAAGGTGATGCGGGCGACGCCGCCGTGCGGGCTCATCGTGGCCCACAGCGCGCCATCGGCAGTGAACTGCAGGCGCGCAGCAACCAGTTCCGGCAACCGCCGCGCCTCACGTTCGCTGTCTGCCAGCAGACCCTGCGCGTTGGCCAGCGGCGAGGTGCCGCGCACCCGGTCGGCCAGCCACACTTCACCCTGCGGGCTTTCGGCCAGCGTCGCCATCTGCGAGACCGCGATGCCGGTGTCCTCGAAAGCGGTCTGGCCCGCCGCACGCATCCAGATCTTCAGGTCGGCCAGCACCCAGAACCTGTCCCGGCTGTCGTGCAGCACCCACTGCACCCGGCGCTCGGGCAGGCCGGCAGCGGACGGCAGTGGCTGCCAGCGGTGTCCGTCAAAGCGGCGCAGCCCGCCATTGATCGCCGCCCAGAGCTGCCCCTGGCGATCCTGGCTGATGCGTGGGACCACGCCGACAGGCACCCCCTGCTCGCGGCCGTAGCTGCGCAGCTGCCCATGCGTGAACCGGCTGATGCCGGCCTGGAAGTAGCCGATCCACAGCGCACCGCCGGCGGCATGCGCCAGCGTGACCATGTTGGTGGACGGGAACTGGCTGCCGGCGGGCGCTGCCTGCCGTTCGAAGCGACGGCCATCGAAGCGGTACAGGCCCGAGCCGGTAGCCAGCCACAACAGGCCCTCGCGGTCCTGGGCAATGTCCCAGATATCGCCTGGCGCGCCCTGGCCGACACGCCAGGCGGTGTGCTCGTAATCGGGCAGCCCGCCGCTCACCGGCGGGCGCTGCACGGCAAAGGCGGGCAGGGAGGTCAACAGCAGCAGGCACGTCAGCAGCGTCGGCAGGCGACGCACGGACGGGAAGGGGCGGCCACGCATGGCGCGCATTCTGGCAGGTGTGGGGCAGTCCGGGGTGACCCGAACGGGGTAGGCGGCGTGCGCCGGCGTCGGCTATCACGCCGGCATGCCCTCCGGAGCCTCGCCATGCAGCGCCTGTTCGTGATGTTCCCCGACCGCGGTCCGGGCATCGGCCTGCTGTGGTTGCGGTTGTGCCTGTCCGCTGCGCTGTTCACGCCCGGCATGCAGGCGGGCGGGTGGTCGGCGTTGTGCCTGCTGGCAGTGCTGATGCTCGTGCTGGGTGCGTTGACGCCGCTGGCGGCGCTGATGGCGGCCGTGGGCATGTTCGCGCAGCAGGCGCCGTGGCCACAGGCGCTGCTGCCATTGGCGCTGTTGCTGCTGGGGCCTGGCGCCTATTCACTGGATGCGCGGTTGTTCGGGCGCCGCCTGCTCGGCCGTCGGCCTCCCCCATTCGGGTAGGTGCTGGCCTCGACCGACGGGGGTAGGGCATCACGCAGGGGTCACGCACCATGGGGCACCCCTTCGCGGCGTCCCGCATGGCCACCCTCTTCCCGCCTGATCCGCCCGCCGCTTCACTGGCACCGCAACAGGCCGCCGCGTTGCAGCGCGCCCTGCGCTATGTCGATGAGCATCTGTCGCAGCCGCTGCGGGTGACCGAGCTGGCGGCGGCCGCCTGCGTCAGCCGCTTCCATCTGGTACGCCTGTTCCGCGCCGGTACTGGCGCCAGCCCGTTGCGCTATGTCCGCCGCCGTCGCATCGAGCGTGCGCGCCAGCTGCTGCCGGGCGCGCAGCTGCCGATGGCCTGCCTGGCCCAGCAGCTGGGCTTCTTCGACCAGAGCCATTTCGTCCGCAGCTTCCGCGCGGAGACCGGCTGCAGCCCCGGCCAGTACGTCGCCGGTGATGCCGCCCTGTTGCATCCCCTTGATCGTGTTTCCAACGGAGTCCACCCATGAGCCTTGCCACCGCCACTCCCGCCCCGGCGCTGCTGTCGCCGACCGACCACGCCCTGGTGCTGATCGACTTCCAGTCGCAGATGGCGTTCGCCACCCACACCATCGACATCTCCGCGCTGCGCAACAACGTGTCGCTGATCGGCAAGGGCGCCAAGGGCTTCAATGTACCGGTCGTGCTGACCACAGTCGCCGAAGCGTCGTTCTCCGGGCCGATGTTCCCGGAACTGCCGCAGATCTTTCCGGGCCAGACGGTGTTCGATCGCACCTCGATGAACACCTGGGAAGACCAGCCTGTGATCGATGAGATCAACCGCATCGGCAAGCGCCGTCTGGTCATCGCCGGCCTGTGGACCAGCGTCTGCATCGTCGGCCCGGCACTGTCGGCGCTGGCGCAGGGCTTTGAGGTGTATGTGATTACCGATGCCTGTGGCGATGTCAGCGAGGAAGCGCACGAGCGTGCGATCACCCGCATGGTGCAGGCCGGCGCGGTGCCGATGACCAGCGTGCAGTACCTGCTCGAACTGCAGCGCGACTGGGCACGGGGTGAAACCTACGACCTGACCACCGGCATTGCGCGCGACCACGCCGGCGGCTACGGCATCGGCATCCAGTACGCCAAGCGGATGTTCGGTGCGCAGGAAGGCGGGCACTGAGCATGGTTGCCGGCCAAGGCCTCGACCTGGCCCTGCTGATGCTGCGTGTGGCGGCAGGAGGCTTCCTGCTGCCGCACGCGCTGGGCAAGCTGTTCGGGTGGTTCGGGGGGCCGGGGCTTTCCGGCTTCGCCACCGAGCTGCGCAGTTTCGGGCTGCCGGCGGTGGCACCGTTGCCATTGCTGTTGGCCTTGCTGCAGGTGTTGTCCGGGCTGGCCGTGCTGCTGGGGTGGCAGACCCGCATCGCCGCGCTTGCGGCGGCTGCCTTCATCGGCTTCACCGTGCTGTTGGCCCTGCCCAAGGGCTGGTTCTGGATGCGCGGCGGCAGTGAGTACCCGTTGATGTGGACCACGGTGCTGCTGGCCCTCGCGCTGGCCGGCCCCGGCGCCTGGGCGCTGGACGGCCAACGCTTTCCGGGAGAATTCGCATGAGTCACGATCCCCTCGATCACGGCCGCCGCAACGTGGTGCTGGCCAGCGGCGCCGCTGTTGCGCTCGGCCTGGCAGGTCGCGCCGGTGCCGCACTCGATTCCACTTCCAAGGAGCGTCGCATGAGCACGCTGGTCATCCGCAATGCCCGCATTACCACCCTCGACCCTCAGCAGCCGCATGCGCAGGCGCTGGCTGTGCAGGAAGGCCGCATCGTCGCCGTCGGCAGCGACGAGGAGATCATGCGCGGCTGGGGCAATGAAGCGACCTTGATCGACGCCCAGGGCCGGCGCCTGCTGCCCGGCCTCAACGACAGCCACACCCACCTGATCCGTGGTGGCCTGAACTACAACCTGGAGCTGCGCTGGGACGGCCTGCGTTCGCTGGGCGACGCCCTGGACATGCTGAAGGCCCAGGTAGACCGTACTCCCGCGCCGCAGTGGGTGCGCGTGGTCGGTGGCTTCACCGCCGCGCAGTTCAACGAGAAGCGCCTGCCGACGCTGCAGGAGCTCAACGACATCGCACCGGATACGCCGGTGTTCCTGCTGCACCTGTATGACCGCGCACTGCTCAACCGCGCCGCGCTGCGCGCCTGCGGCTACAGCAAGGACACGCCAGATCCGCCGGGTGGCCAGATCGTGCGCGATTCGCTGGGCAACCCGACCGGGCTGCTGCTGGCCAAGCCCAATGCGCTGATCCTGTACGCCACGCTGGCCAAGGGCCCGCGCCTGCCGATCGAATACCAGGCCAACTCGACGCGCCATTTCATGCGCGAACTGAACCGGCTTGGCATCACTTCGGTGATCGACGCCGGCGGTGGCTTCCAGAACTACCCCGAGGACTACCAGGTCATCGAGCAGCTGCATCGCGATGATCAGCTGACGGTGCGCATCGCCTACAACCTGTTCACCCAGAACAAGGGCAGGGAAGTGGATGACTTCCGTGGCTGGAGCGAGATCCTGCAGCCGCGCCAGGGCGATGACCTGCTGCGCCACAACGGCGCGGGCGAGATGCTGGTGTTCTCTGCCGCCGACTTCGAACTGTTCAACGAGCCGCGCCCGGAACTGCCGCCGGAGCTGGAGCCCGAACTGCACGACGTGGTGAAGCTGCTGGTCGAGAAGCGCTGGCCGTTCCGCATCCACGCCACCTACGACGAGAGCATCACCCGCATCCTGGATGTATACGAACAGGTCAACCGCGAGGTGCCGTTCGATGGCCTGCACTGGTTCATCGACCACGCCGAGACCATCACTCCGCGCAATATCGAGCGCATCCGCGCGCTGGGTGGGGGTATCGCCGTGCAGCACCGCATGGCCTACCAGGGCGAGGCCTTCGTCGAGCGCTACGGCGTGCAGGCGGCACGGCACACGCCGCCGGTCAAGCGCATGTTGGCCGAGGGCGTGCCGGTGGGCGCAGGCACCGACGCCACCCGCGTGGCCAGCTACAACCCGTGGGTGGCGTTGTCCTGGCTGGTGACCGGGCGCACCGTGGGCGGGTTGGCCCTGTATGGCGAGGAAAACCTGCTCGAACGCGAGCAGGCGCTGCGCCTGTGGACCCAGGGCAGCGCCTGGTTCTCCGGCGACGAAGCAGTGAAGGGGACATTGAAGGTTGGTCAGCTGGCCGACTTCATCCTGCTCTCGGCCGATTTCTTCCGCGTCGACGACGCGCAGATCGCCGACATCACCAGCATGCTGACCGTGGTCGGCGGGCGCATCGTGCACGCCGACGGCGATTATGCTGGGCTGGCGCCGCAGCTGCCGCCGGCGATGCCGGACTGGTCGCCGGTCAACCGGTTCGGTGGCTACCACGTTGGCGGTGCCGCCAACGGATTGGCCGCCGCCCATCGCCACCATCACGGTGTGGCCTGCAGTACGCATGGTGCTCACGGTCATGCCGCGCATCACGCGGCGCCAACCGATGACCTGGCCGGGTTCTGGGGCGCGATGGGATGCTCGTGCTTCGCGTTCTGAGCCTGGCGCTGCTGTCCGTGCCCTCGCTGGCGCTGGCCTGCGAGGGCGGCCGCTGCAGCGACGCGGGCAACGGCGAGCTGCAGCTGGAGGCATCGCTGCGCCTGCGTGGCCTGTACTACGACCCGACCCGGTTCGGTATCGGCGGCAGCGAAGATGGCTATGGCCTGCTACGTGCACTGGCTTCGGCCACCTATGTGGAGGACACCTGGCAGGCAAAACTGCAGCTGGGCGTGCATGCCGAGAATGGCAAGGCAGGCGGCCCGGGCCGCACCGACCGTGGTGCCTTGGACGTGCAGCAGGCGTACTGGCGCTGGCAGCGCGGTGGCTTCCATGTGCAGCTCGGCCGGCAGGAAGCCGGCTATGGCAGCTCGCGGCTGTTGTCGGTGCGCGATGGGCCGAACATCCGCCTGGCCTTCGACGGTGCGCGTCTGGGCTGGAAGGGGCGGCTCGGCACGCTTGACCTGATGGCCCTGCGGCCGGTCGAGAACCGGCCGGGTGCCTTTGATGATCGCAGCGAACACGGTGCACACCTGTGGGGTGCCTATGCCACCGTGGCACGCGGGCAGGGCGTGGGACAGTGGGATCTGTATCTGCTGGACTATCGTCGCGATGGCGCGCGCTTTGCGGCGGGCTCCGGAACCGAGCGCCGGCAGACACTCGGTGCGCGCTGGTTCGGCCAGTCAGGTCTGCTGGACTGGAACAGTGAGCTGGTGGCGCAGGGCGGTGAACTGCGTGCCGCCACCGGCCCACTCGACATCCGTGCCTGGACGCTGGCGACCGACACCGGCTGGCGCTGGGGGGATGTGCCGCTGCAACCGCGGCTGGGGCTGAAGGCCGACATCGCCAGTGGCGATGGCAACCTGCACGACCGGCGACTGGGCACCTTCAATGCACTGTTCCCGAAATCGGCCTACTTCAGCGAGGCCAGCCTGCTGGCCCCGGCCAATCTGATGGACCTGCAGCCGACCCTGGCCCTGCGCCTGCACGACGCGGTGACGACGGAACTGGGCGTACAGATGGCCTGGAAGCATCGTCGTGCCGATGCGATCTACACCACGCCGGCGCCGTTGGTGGCGTTGCCGGGCAGCGCCGGTGGCGCGCGCCGCATCGGCACCCAGTACAAATCCGAAACCCGCTGGCAGGCCAGCGAACACTGGCAATGGCAGCTGCAGCTGGCCTGGGTCGACGCCGGTCCTGCACTGAAGCAGGCTGGAGGCCAGGACACGCTGTTCGCCTCGATCGTTGGAGCATGGCAATGGTGAACGCAACCGCGTCGCAACCCCCCGTACAGGCCGCAGGGGCCTGGTCCCCGCTGAAGATCCAGATGTTCCGTTCGATCTGGCTGGCGATCCTGGCCAGCAACATCGGCACCTGGGTCAATGATGTGGCCGCCGCCTGGGTGATGGCCGAGCGCACCGGTTCGCCGTTGATGGTGGCCCTGGTGCAGTCGGCCACCACAGTGCCGATCGTGCTGCTGGCGCTCGCTGCCGGCACCCTGGCCGACATTGTCGATCGTCGGAAGTACCTGTTGGCGACCCAGGGCTGGATGCTGCTGGTGGCCGCCGCAATGGCTGCGTTGACCGCGATGGACCTGCTGACCCCGCAGTTGCTGGTGCTGCTGACCTTCTGCATGGGCTGTGGTGCGGCGATGGCAATGCCCGCGCAGGCCGCCATCGTCTCCGAACTGGTGCCGCAGCCGATGCTGGCCTCGGCGGTGGCGCTGAACTCGATCGGCATCAATATCGCCCGTTCGATCGGCCCGGCCATCGGCGGCGTGATCGTCGCCCAGCTGGGTGCGGTCTGGGCGTTCGGCTTCAATGCCATCACCTTCGCCGCGATGCTGTTCGTGGTGTGGGGTTGGAAGCGCGACCCAAAGCAGTCGAGCTTGCCGCCGGAAGGCTTCGGTGCCGGATTGAAAGCGGGCCTGCGCTACGCCAGCCGTGCCGGACGGCTGCAGGCGGTGCTGATCAAGTCGGTCGGCTTCTTCTTCTTCGCCGCGGCAATGAACGCGCTGTTGCCGGTGGTGGTGCGTGGGCAGATGCAGGGTGGGGCGGGGCAGTACGGCATGCTGCTGGGCTGCATCGGCATCGGTGCAGTGGGCGGTGCGTTGCTGCTGCCGAAGCTGCGCGCACAGCTGGATCGCGACCTACTGGTACTGCTGGCGACGTTGTCGCTGGCCCTGAGCCTGGTCGGGCTAGCGCTGACCCGCAGCTGGTACGTGCTTCCGGCGGTGATGCTGGTCAATGGTTTTGCGTGGATCACCGTGCTGTCGTCGCTGCAGATCGCTGCGCAGACTGCGGTTCCGGCATGGGTACGTGCGCGTGCGCTGGCGCTGTACATCATGGTGTTCTCGGCCGGCATGGCCGCCGGCGGCCTGAGCTGGGGCGCGTTCGCTCAGCGCACCTCGCCCGAACTGGCGTTGCTGGTGGCAGCGGCCGGTGCGGTGATCGGTGGATTGCTGGTGTGGCGCGTGCGCATCGCCGGCACCGAAGACCTGAACCTGCGCCCGGCCGGGCACTGGCCGGCACCCGAGCTGTCGGTGCCGGTGTCGAACGATCGAGGCCCGGTGCTGGTCACCATCGAGTACCGCATCGATGATGCTGATCGTGCCGCGTTCCAGGCGCAGATGCGCGCGATGGGATCCATCCGTCGTCGCGATGGTGCGGTGGTCTGGGGCGTAGTCGAAGACGTGGCAACACCGGGAATCCACCTTGAGTATTTCGTGACCCCGTCATGGCTGGAGCACCTTCGCCAGCACGAGCGCATCACCGCCGACGACAAGGCGATCCAGGAAGAACTGCGCGGATTGCATCGGGGCGAGCGCGCACCGGTGGTGCGCCACTTCGTGGGTGGCCATGATCCGCTGCCCGCCTCCGTGCCACATCACCATGCCGACATCTGAGCCGTCTCTGGTAGAGCCGGCCGCTGGCCGGCTGTGCAGGATCGCGATGGATTGATCGGGGTGCCGGCCAGCGGCCGGC
>NZ_JAXBRE020000002.1:73631-91447 GCF_047520985.2 Stenotrophomonas sp. BR163 | reverse complement strand
GTTTTTAGGGGGGGGCCGCCCCCCGGCCGCCACTACCGAAGTGGCGGCGGCACCGTTGCGGCGCCGCCGCGATACCTCACTTGCGTGCGAATGCCAGCAGGTCGGCGTTGAACTGGTCGGCGTGGGTGATGGTCAGGCCATGCGGCGCACCGGCGTACACGTTCAGTTCGGCATTCTTGATGATCTGCGAGGACAGCTTGGCCGAGGCATCGAACGGCACGATCTGGTCGTCATCGCCGTGCACGACCAGCGCCGGCACGTCGATCTTCTTCAGGTCCTCGGTGTAGTCCACTTCCGAGAACTCGTGCACGCAGTCGTACTGGCCCTTGACGCCACCGAGCATGCCCTGCAGCCAGAACGCATCGCGCATGCCCTGGGTGACGTTGTTGCCATCCCGGTTGGCGCCGAAGAGCGGGGTGGTCAGGTCCTTGAAGAACTGCGAACGGTCGCCGCCGGTACCCTTGCGGATACCGTCGAAGACCTCCAGCGGGGTGCCGGCGGGGTTGCCAGCGGTCTTCAGCATCAGCGGCGGCACGGCGCCGACCAGCACCACCTTGGCCACGCGCGCGCTGCCGTGGCGGCCGATGTAATGGGCCACTTCACCGCCGCCGGTGGAATGGCCGACCAGGATCGCGTCCTTCAGGTCCAGCGCTTCGATCACCGCGGCCAGGTCATCGGCATAGGTGTCCATGTTGTTGCCGTTCCAGGTCTGGCTGGAGCGTCCGTGGCTGCGGCGATCGTGGGCGACCACGCGGAAGCCGTTCTGGCCCATGAACAGCATCTGCGGATCCCAGGCATCGGAAGACAGCGGCCAACCGTGGGCGAACACGATCGGCTGGCCGGTGCCCCAATCCTTGTAGAAGATGCGGGCGCCATCGGCGACGGTGACGAAGTTGCTCATTGGAGGTTCCTTGGCGGAAGGGAGGGAAGGCTTCGGCAGGATGCCGGTGCCTTCGGCAGTACAGCGCAGGCGCAGGCGACCGACTTGCACGGCTGTGCTGGATTGCATCGGATGTGACGCGTATCGCTCTGGCAGGACGGGAGCCGTATGCCGAGGATGAGCCCAGCCCGCCACAGGAACGCACGGATGCCCGCCATGCGATGGTCGCTGATGCTGTGCCTGCTGCTGCCCATGGCAGCGCCGGCACAGACCCATGTCTACAAGTGCGTGGATGGACCGCACCCGGTCTACCAGCAGACACCCTGCCAGGGGCGTGCCGCATGGCGCTGGGACGTGCCCGCGGAGCAGTCATTGTCCCGCGGCGCTGTGGCGCCAGCGGCCTCGACACCGAAGCCAACGCCGCGGCCACGGCGTGCGGCGCGGGCGCACGGTGCGCTGATCACGATCAGCACGGATGCGGCAGCCTGCGAGCGTGCCCGGCGTGATCGCGAGCAGGCGTTGCTCAAGCGTCGGCGCCTGGACTTCGTGCAGCGCCGGCAGCTGGATGACGCGGTCTACGCCGCCTGCCAGTGACGCGGGGGCGCTGAAGTGCCGAAAACGACAACGGCGCCATAGGGCGCCGTCGCGTGGAATACCGTGAGTGCAGCTCTCAGCGACCGTCGCTGGCGGCGGCCGGTGCGGGCACGCTGTCCGGTTTGGGCAGGCTCAACTCCGGGTTGCCCTGTTCGGCCTGCAGGATCTGGATGCGGCGCTGCAGGGCGTCCAGCTGGCTGTTGGTGCTCTGCACGTCGGTGCTGAGGCTCACGGCCTGCTGCTGGGCTTGCTGCAGGGCGGCGCTGACCTGGGCCGACTGCGCCTGCTGCTGTTCCATTTCCTGCTGCAGGGTACGCAGGCGTTCCTCGTTGTAGGCCACCAGGCGCTCGGTGTAGCGCTTGCCGGCTTCAAGGCGGGTGGTGTCGATGTAGACCTGGGCCAGCTGTTCGGACTGCTGCGCGAAGGTGCGGTAGACGCGCTCGGCGTTGTCCACCGCATCGGTCTTGATCACCCGCCAGAAGTTCTTCTCCTGGAACAGGGCGACGTAGTAGGTCAGGGTGTTGGCATTGAACAGCAGGCTGGCGCCGTAGTTGCCGTTGTAGGTGGTGCGCAGCTCGGTCAGCTGGCGCGAGTCCATCAACTGCTTGAGTTCGTCCACGGTATTGCGCACCACCGGCGCGCTGCGCGCCGGTTCGGCTGCCGCCTCACGGTCGCCACGTGCAGCCATCGCTGCCGGTGCCACCAGCATCATGACCACGGCCAGCACTGCCGCGCTGCGCGCGTGCCGGGCAAAGACCGCGCCCCCTGAAGTTTCTCGCATGTCTAGACCATCCACGGATGAGTGTGGGTTGATATGAAGGTGGTTCCCCGCCGGGAGTCTAGCATGGGTGTGGGCGCCGCCAAGGGCGCCCGTCACGGGTCAGTAGACCAGCTGTGCGGCGCTGCACTGGATCGACTGCACGTTGACGTCGGTCCGGCCCAGTTCAAGGCCCAGCACGCTGGCCAGCAGGTTGGTCAGCAGGGTGCCGACACTGTTGAGCACCGGCCGCAGTGCGGCCAGGATCGGCTTCAGCACGGTGCACAGCAGGCCGCTGCAGCTGACGCTGCCATCGGGGTTGGTGACACCCGTTCCCCCCGCACCATCTAGAAAGCCGGCCGGTGCGGTCTGGATGTAGGACGCCAGATTGTTGCGCACGCAGCCGTTGTAATCGATCAGGTTGCCGAGCAGGCTGTCGCAGCGGTTGATTAGCAGGCCGCCGACCAGCGAGCCAAGCAGGCCATCGAGCAGGCCCAGGCCCTGGCCGGTGACGGTCGTCCTGTAACCGGTCCACACCGAACCGTCTTCCCAGCAGGTGGTCAGGCCCAGCAGGCAAGGCTTGGGGACGCCATTCTTCACCGTCCAGTTGCCCAGCGGGGCGAGATTGCGTGCCGGATCGCCATCGCGCAGCAGCGGGATGACCTGGTCGACGTTGTAGCGTCCGCCAGTCGGAAAGGCCGCCTGCAGGTAGCGATCGGCCAGCGCCTTGGCGGTGTCGTTGGCGTTCATGCCCTGCTTGGGCGAATTGAGCATGCCCGACAGCACCCGTAGCAGTTCGTTCACCAGGCTCGACACTGCGTCACCGATCGCGAGCGGATTGAACCGGGTCGAGCCGGTCTCGCCCGCAGCCAGGGTCAGGGTCTGCGTGCTGGTCAGGGCCGGCAGGGTAATCCTGTCGTTGATCAATGGTTGGCCCAGCAGCTTCAGCAGCTGTTCGTCCTGCAGCGTGGCGTCGCAGACATTGGCCTTGGAGAAGCGCTGTGCAGGGTCGACATTGCCGACACAGGCGCGCAGCACCGACGAGTCCACCTGGATCGTGGCCTTGGGTGGATTGCCGCCGCACTGGATGCCGGTCAGCGTGCCCATGCCGTTGGCCACGTCGACGTGCAGCGGCAGGTGCAGGCGCGTGCCAAGCAGGTTCAGCAGCGGCCCCAGCGCGAACAGGTTGTTGCTGTCCACGTCCGCCATCAGCCGCACCTGCGCGTTGTAGGCACGGCTGCCGACACCGCCGATGGCGATCGATGGCGGCTCGACCACGCCTGCCTGGATGCTGATGCCCAGCAGGTCCAGTCCCTTGACCGCCACGCCGTTGCCATCGTTGGCGATGGAGATCGCGGTGCTGATCAGGTTGAGCACGTTGATCTGTGACTCCAGTGCGCTGCCGACGGTGCCGTCGGGCGAGACAACTTCGGCAAACAGGCCACCGCCGCCGGACTGGCTGCCAAGCACGATGTTGAGCTTGTTGATGTCCAGCTGGGTGGCAACCAGATCGGACAGGGCGCGCAGCTGCACCCCCACTGCGGAGTCACGGCCGACCACGGTGGCGGTAGCATCGACCAGCTGTGCCAGCGAAATCTTGTTGACCGACAGCAGGCGATTGAAGTCGGCCACGCTGAGGTTGGCGCTTACCGGTATGTTGAGCGCTTTCAGCAGGCCGGACGGAGTCACGTTGGCCTGCGCCAGGCCGTCATAGGACAGCACCGTGGCATTGGTGACGTCCAGGCCAACCAGGCGCAGGGTGGACAGCAGCACTGAATCGCCATTGGTCCTTAGCAGCTGCGAGCCGACTGCAAACACCGCGGTGGGTTCGGCACGGCGCGCCACGGCCTGCACGCTCACGGTGGGCAGGCTGGAAGTCTGCCCGAAGAAGGGCAGCACGCTGCGCTCGGCGATCACCTGAACGGCATTGCGGGGATTGCTGGCATCGACGCTGGTGACGAAGCGGGTGCCGGTGCCACGGCTGGCGCTCCAGTTGCCGCAGCGGATCTGCAGGGTGCCTGCGAACCCGTTCTGGGCCACCGCATTCTGCCGGGCAGCGCTGTTGTCGCTGTTGTCCGGGCTGCACAGCTCCAGCCGCTGTGCGCCGGCCAGTGCGGCAAGGTCGGCCACCTTCTGCGCATCACGCTTGGCCCAGAACAGATAGCCGATCTCGATCAGGCCCAGCATGGCCAACAGCGCCAGCATGACCAGCATCATCGTGACCGACATGCCGCCGCGTGCGCGGCTGAAACTGAACTGGCGTGGGCGTTTCATGGCCGACCTCAGCGTCCGGAGGAGGAGGCGTCCTTGGACCGGGAGACATCGGTCTCAAAGAAGTCCGGGATCTCGTGTTCAAAGCTCTTCAGGTAACGCGCATAGCTCAGCGTGGCCTGGTCACCCAGGATCGGCAGCCGCTGGCCGGCCTGCTGCCCGGAGGCCTGCAGGCGGAACAGATTGCGGGTCGCCTCGCCGCTCTGCAGGCGTGCACGCGGTGCGGCGGGCGGTGCTGAAAGAGGTGCGACGTCGGTTGCGATGGTCGACGCTTGCGCTCCAGTCACCTCGGCGGATGCAGCCGGTGCGGCCAACTCCACGGTGGGGAGCGGTTCGGCCTGCATCGGCGCTGTAGCCGGTGCCGACAGTGAGGGGCCACCGAGCATCTGTCCGGTCAATGGCTGTTGCTGCGCCTGCACGGCACCGGCAACAAGCAGGCAGCACAGCACGGGCAACAGGCGTCGGATCTGGCGCATCGTGGTCATGGTGTGCTTCCGGTCGGGTGGTCAGTGGCGCTGAAGCGTTCCAGCATCGAGGGTGGCAGGCGCTGCGGATCGCGTTGGTCGCGCGGGTCGCGGTGGGGTTCGCTCGCCAGCCGTGCGCCGCCCGATGCACGAGCGCCACTCTCGACGCTCGCCGTGTGTGCAGGTGTGGCTGCGTTGGCGGCAGCAGCGGCCTGTCGTTGCTGCAGGCGCGTCCGGATCTGCTGGGCCTGCTGCTGGATGCTTCGGCGCGTTTCCTCGTTGAGGCTGGCCTGTGCCGATAGCCGCTCCGCCGTGGCCTGGTCGCCGCGCAGTACCGCCCAGAGTGCAAGGTTGGCCGTTGCCTTGGCGTTGCCCGGTGAAAGTTCCAGGGCCTTGGCCAGCGGCTCGCGGGCCTGATCGAACTGGCCGGCACGCAGCCGTGCATAGCCCAGGTCACCCAGGTAGTCGGTGTTCAAGGGCTGCAGCTGCGTGGCGCGCGCCAGCGCCTGTTCGCTGCCGGCGTCGTCGTCGCGGCGTGCAGCGATCAGGCCCAGGCCATGGGCGGCCGCCGCGGCCTGCGGCCCGCTGGACAGCTCGCGATACAGCGCGACCGCCGCGTCGGTCTGCCCGGTCTCACGCAGTGCGTCGGCCTGCAGCAGGCGCAGGGCAGGACGATCACCATAGCGCTGGCGGAAGGCCTCCACATGGGCCAGCGAGGCATACCAGGCGCCCTGCTGCTGCATGCGTTCGATCAGCTCCAGATAGGCGTTGCGGCTGTCCTGCGGATCGGGTTCCGGCGGCGCAAGGCTGGGCGCCCGCACATACTTCGGCGTGGTCGAGGCGCAGCCACTGGCCAGGGCGGCGAGGGTGACGGCAAGCAGCAGGCAGGAGGTGTGCAGGGGAGGCATCAGGGAGATCCCATCTTGGACAGGGTGGTGGCCAGCGCGACCAGCGCCGGGCCGGCAAGCACCAGCATCAGTGCCGGCAACAGGGTCAGCATCATCACCACGGTCATCTTCACCGAGAGCTTGCCGACCTTTTCCTTCAACGCGTTGCGGCGCTGTTCGCGCAGGCGGAGGCTGAACTGGCGCAACGGCTCCTGCACTGCGCCGCCGTGCGCATGCACCTGCAGGATCAACTGCATCAGGCTGGCCAGGTCATCATCGGCGTAGACCTCGCTCAGCCGCCGCAATGACTGCGCGCGCGTGCGGCCATGGGTATAGGCCACATTGGCTTCCTGCAGTTCGCCGCCGAGTACCGGCAATGCATCGCGCAGCTTGTCGCCCAGCGTCTGCAGGCTCTGGTCCATGCTGAAGCCCACGCCCTGCAGCAGGCGCAGCAGGTCGATCAGCAGGGGCAGCTCGTTCTCGACCGCACGGCGGCGGCGCTTGACCCACGACGACAGCACGAACTTCGGCAGCAGCAGCCCGGCCGCCAGCGCACCGATCACCACCATCACCTTGGCAAGCCCGTGCGCGCTGCTGAACGCCAGCGCCAGCGCCAGCACCAACAGGGCAAGCAGCAGGCGCAGGCCGAGATAGATCGCGGTGCCGCGGCGCGTGTTCCAGCCAGCCAGGTCCAACAGCAGCTTGTCTTCGTTGGCAAGCAGCGCGGCCTCCAGGCGGCCGCCACTGAGCGAGCGCCCGAAGCGCTCGATCCAGCCCAGCGAGTCGCGGCGCGTGGCCTCGGTGTCGCGGCCTTCTTCACGCGGCTGCAGGGCGGTTCTCAGTGTGGCTGAGGTGCGGTGCTCGCGATGGCTGCGCACCCAGCCGGCGATACCGAGCAGGGCGACGCCGGCTGCCAGCACCAGCAGCGAAAGGGCGAACCAGGCGCTGGCGCTCATCGGGCACCTCCGGGGCGGCTGCGAGCGGTCATAGCGATTTGGCCAGGCGGTACAGCAGGAACGCCCCGAGCAGTTCCAGGCCCAGTGCGATCAGCAGGATCCTGTGACCGAGCGGGTCGTGCAGCACCGGCTGGAAGAACGCCGGGCTGGAGATCGCCATCAGCACCGCACTGGCGGGTGGCAGCAGCCCCAGGACCCAGGCCGACATCCGTGTTTCCGAGGTGGTGGCCGCCAGTTCCTGCTGGGCCTGTTCCAGGTCGCGCATGAAATCGCCCATGCGTTGCAGGATCTGGTCGGCGCGCCCACCAATGCGCACGCTCACTCCGATCACCACTGCCAGCACCTTCAGTACGTCCATCCGGTACGGCTGCGCGGCCAGGCTCAATGCACGATCCAGGTCCATGCCGCTGCGTGCATAGCGCACCGTGGTGTCGAGCAGGCCGCGCAGTGGCGCGCTGGTCTGCATCGAAGACACCTGGAACGCGGCCTGCAGGCTGTTGCCCAGCGCGGTGAGGCGGACCAGGTTGTCGAGAAAGTCCGGCATCTGGTGCAGCAGCTGCGCGCGCAGCTTCGTGATCCGGCGCATCACCCACAGCCAGCAGCCCAGCAGGTACAGCAGCAGGGTCAGCGGAAACATCCAGGCCGTGCCCAGCCGCATCGCCGCCACGACCGCAAGCACCAGTCCCGGCACCAGCAGCATCAGTGGCAGCTTCCAGCCCGGCTGAAGGCCGGCGCGCTGCAGGACACCGTCCCACGGCAGTACGCGGGTCCCAGTGCTGGCCGGGGGGGTCGAATCGTTGGCCGCCGCAACGGCAGGCCCGGCCGGTACCGCGCCGGCCGCGCTGCCGCGCGCCAGTTGTTGCTCGGTATGCTGCAGCGAGGCCTGGCGCTGCTCACGGCTGGCGGCGGTGCCCCATAGCCAGACGGCCAGCGCCAGCAGCACCGAGATGATGCTCAACACGCCCAGCAGCAGGCCGGTGCCCATGCTCAGAAGTCCCCGTAGAGCGATTCACGCAGTTGCTGGCGGAACGGCTCCAGCTTGTGCGAGTGCGGATGGAAGCCCAGGCCGATCCAGCGGTCGGTCTCGCGGCCGGCGGCGTCGATCTGCACCTCGTGGCGGAACATTTCCTGGGTGGTGATCAGGTTGTCACTGACCCCGGTGATCTCGGTGATCGAGACCAGCACCCGGCGCCCGCTGCCCAGCCGCGAGATCTGCACGATGAAGTCGATGGCGCTGGCAATCTGCCGGCGCAGGCTGTCCTCGCTGCCCTGGAAGCCGGCAAAGCCGGCCAGCATCTCGATGCGGTACAGGCAGTCGCGCGGCGTGTTGGCGTGGATGGTGGCCATCGATCCGTCATGGCCGGTGTTCATCGCCTGCAGCATTTCCAGCACTTCCGCGCCACGCACCTCGCCGACCACGATGCGGTCCGGGCGCATGCGCAGACTGTTGCGCACCAGGTCGCGGATGCTGACCGCGCCATGGCCCTCGGCGCCACCGATGCGGCTTTCCAGGCGCACCACGTGCGGATGGTTCAGCGAAAGCTCGGCGGTGTCCTCCACGGTGATGACTCGCTCGCTGGGTGGCACGTAGCTGGCCAGTGCATTCAGCAGCGAGGTCTTGCCGGAACTGGTGCCGCCGGAGACCAGGATGTTGCAGCGGCCCAGCACCATCGCCTTCAGCAGGGCCTGCATCGGTGCGTCGAAGGTGCCCTTGGCAAGCAGCTCGTCGGGGGTGAACGGGTCCTTGCGGAACTTGCGGATGGACACCATCGGCCCGTCCACCGCCAGTGGCGAGATGATCGCGTTGAGGCGGCCGCCGTTTGGCAGGCGCGCATCGACCATCGGATTGGAATCATCCAGCCGGCGGCCAAGCGGCGCGAGGATGCGGCGCAGGATGCGCAGCAGGTGGGTGTCATCGGTGAAGCGCTGGGTGGCACGCCGGAGCTGGCCACCCTGCGAAACGTGCACGTCCTTGAAACCGTTGATCAGGATGTCTTCGATGGAGGGGTCGTGGAGCAGGTCGTCCAGCGGGCCGAAACCGGTCAGCTCCTTGACCAGGCCCTCGGCAACCACCTGCATCTCTTCTTCGTTGATCGGGATGCGCCATTCCTGGATGAAGCCCACGGTCTGTACCTGCACCCAGCGGGCGATGGTATCCGGGGCCCAGGAATCGATGTCGATGCGCTCGTCCTCGATGCTGTTGAGCAGATGCTCGTGCGCGGCCGACAGCACCTTCTGGTACTGCTCGGTCTGTGCGAACGGCAGGTGGCCCGGGCTTTCGTGCAGCAGCGGGCGGGCAACGGCATGCGGGAACGGGGTTACCTTGTCTTCCATTGCGATCCACCCAGGGCAAGGGAGAGTCTTTCCCGCAGGCCATGCGGCTGGACCGGGCAGGCAGCCGGGTCCAGCCGTGACACGAGCGGGGCGAGGGCACGCAGGTAGGGATCGCGCGGCGCATCCTGCAGCAGCAGGCGGCCCTGGCTGGCGGCAAGGCGCACGCGCGGTCGTTCAGGCAATGTCGCCAGCAACGGCACTTCGAAGCGGCGTGCGATCTGTTCCGGGCTCATGCCGCTGCTGTCGTCGTGGCGGTTGATCACCAGCTGCAGGCGTTTCTCGCGCTCGCGCTGGCCTGCAAGATGCTTCAGCGCCTGGTCCAGCGAGACCAGCGTAGCGATCGACGCATCGGTGACCAGCCAGATCTCGTCTGCCTGGTCCAGCAACAGCGGCGGCAGCTGCCGCAGCGGGCAGCCGCCGGCATCACACAGCACGCTGGCGAACACCCCGCGCAGGCGCTGCAGCAGCGCGCCAGGGTCGGACGGGGGCACGGCATCACTGCCGCCGGCACGGTCCAGCAGCACCAGCCCGGAGTCATGGCGCGCCATCGCGGTGCGTGCGAGGGTGGCGTCGATGCGGCTGGCGTTGCGCAGCGCATCCTCGTAGTGGAAGCGGCTGTCGAGATTGAGGTACAGCGCAAGGTCACCGGACGGCTGTGCCAGTTCCATCAGCAGGCCGTCCTGCTGCACTGCATCGCCCTGGGCGAGGGCCCGCGTCTGTTGCGCCAGCACCGAAAGATGTGCGGCCAGGGTACTGGTGCCGACGCCTGCGCGCACGCCCAGCAGCACGATCAGGCGCGCCTTGTGCGCGTGCTGCGCCACCGCGGCCGGGCGCGGTGACAGCGCACGCCGCAGGGCCGCCTCGATGCCGGCGTTGTCACTGTCCAGGTCCAGCACATCGCGCAGGCCGGCGCGCAGCGCGATCACCACGCCTTCGACCTGGCCGGCGCTGGTGGCGCCGACCGCGACCAGCGCCAGGTCCGGTTGGGTCTGCTGCAGCTGCTGTGCCAGCACGCTCGAGGCAGCCGCGTGCTCGGGCCGGAAGTCAAGCAGCACCAGGCTCTGCGGGCCGCGTTGCAGGTCCTGCGCAGACGTCGGCGCACTGCTGTCCTGCCAGTGCAGGGTGGTGGTCGGCGGCAGCTTGGCGGCCAGCCGGGGCAGCAGTTCGCGGTCAATGCCGTACAGGACCAGGTTCATCGGCGGTCCTTGCGGATGCAGCGGCTGGGCGGTGGCGTAGGGCATGGGCGTGGCTCCGCAGGCGTCATGGAAGTCAGCGCGAGAAGCCGGGCACCGGGTCCTGGCTGACCGGCCCCAGCAACCACGACCCCCATTCGGGAAGATGCGGCTTGGCTTCGCGCTCGCCAGGCAGCGGCAGTTCGGTGTTGCGTGCCAGCGGCTGCACCAGACGCGGGGTGACGATGATCACCAGCTCCTTGTCCTGGCGCTTGTAGTCGAAGTTGCGGAAGAACGAACCAATGATCGGCAGGTCGCCCAACAGTGGAATCTTGTTGACGTTGGAGACGATGTTGGAGCTGACCAGGCCACCGATGACGAAGCTCTCGCCATCACCCAGCTCGACCGTGGTATCGGCGCGACGGGTGGTGATCGAGGGAATCTGCACGTTGTTGAGCACGATCGCGTTGCTGTAGTCGAGGTCGCTCGCCTCCGGCGCCACCTTCAGCGCGATCCGGTTCGGCGCCAGTACCGTTGGGGTCACGGTCAGGCCGATGCCGAAGGGCTTGTAGGTGATGGTGGTGGTGCCAAGCCCCTGCGGCTCCAGGATCGGCAGCTCGCCACCGGCCAGGAAGCTGGCGCTCTGGCCGGACAGTGCCACCAGCGTCGGCTCGGCCAGCACGCGCGCCATGCCATTGCTCTGCAGCAGTTCGACATCGGCGTTCCACAGTCCCTTGGTCGAGCCGAACACCAGCCGGAACGCCGAGGAAATCGGCGACACGGCCTCGTTGCTGCTGTTGCCTTCCTTCATGCCGGGCAGCAGGCCGGTGTTGCCGGGCAGGCCAGTGCCGGGCCGCGCGAAGCCATAGGCGAAGCCGCCGTTGCGGTTCTGGAAGTTGATGCCGATCTGCTTCATCGCGGTCTTGTTGAACTCGACCACCTTGACCTCGACCTGGACCACGCCCCCACTGTTGATGGTGGACGCATCGGCAAGCATGCCGTCCTTGCCCAGCGCCATCGCCGCAGTGCGCTGTTCCTGCATGTGCGTGAGCATGCTGTCGGTGCTTCCCTGCAGGAGGCCCTGCTGGTCCTGCTGGGTGAACACCAGCCCGGTACCGCCGGTGCTGGCGGCGCCCTGTACGGCGCTCTGCACCCGTACCGTCAACCGCTGTGGCTCGGCCTGTCTGCGGTGCCACAGCAGCAGGGTGGTGGTGCCAGGCGTCTTGCCGACCAGCAGCGCCTGGCGCTGCCCGCGCAGCATCAGGATGTCGGCTACACCCGGGTCGGCAATGGCCACCCGCTCCAGGTCGGCCGGCAGGTTCCAGGGACGCTGCTCGCGCGCCTGCAGCACCAGGTCATCGGCGGCCACGCTCGTTGCCGGCGCCAGCAGCACCAGCAGCAGGGCCAGCCAGCGCTGGCGGAGGGAGAGGCGTGGACGGCGGCGACGTTCGATCATGGATGCACTCGATGCAGGTCAAAGGGAGGCACGGGATGCGGAACTGTCGCCGCGGATGATCTCGATCCCCGACGCGCGCGGTGCACTGCGACGTGGCGCCGGCGCGCGCGACGGTGAAGCCGGGGTGCCGCGTTGCGGTGCACTGCCACGTCCGGCCAGCGCGTCGCTGTCGATACCGGCAAAAGCGTGGTTCTCCGGCCGCTGCAGGGCGAGCTGCTGTTCGGCGTCGAGCCCACGCAGCGGGTCGATCACTCCGCGCGATTGCGGGAACAACGCCAAGTCGGGCAGGCCGGTATCGGCGGGATTGCGCAGGGCCAGGAAAAGTTTGCCCTGCTGCGCACCCAGCAGCAGCCGGTTGGCGTCGGCCACCGGTACCGCAAGCACCGCGCTGCGTGCGGGTTGCGGCGCCTCATTGCTGCTGCTGTGCGTGCTGCCACTTCCGGTGATGTCGGCAGCGCGCGGGTCGTTGCGGGTGTCGGCCTCGCTGTCGGAAGTAGTCTCTGTGGCCACCGGCACGATGTCCTGCTGGCCGTAGCTCAGGACGCGCAGGCGCGACAGCAGCAGGCGCGTCTGCGCCGCTTCGCCAGGGCTGTTGATGTTGGGCTGGGCGTTGCGGAGGTTGAGGAAGACGTCGACGAAATCACCGGGAAGGATGCGGTTGCCGGCACCGACCAGTTCGTCCACGGGCACGGCCAGTGCACGCTCGCCCGGCCGCAGCTGCAGCGAGAAGCCCTGAGCCAACGCGCTGCCGTTGATCACACTGCCTTCGGCAATGTCCTGTACCGGCACCTTGCCGGTCACGGCGGCAATGCTGGTAGCGGCGCCGGGGACGGGTGAGGTGCGCTGGGCCAGGCGCAGGCCGTTGGCGCTGATCGGCTCGCCCGCAGGCAGGCGTGCCACGGCTTCGACCACGGTGATCGCCTGAGTCTCGTTGTGAGCGACTGGTGCGACCGTTGCAGGTTCGGCGGGTTTGCGCCCGATCATGAAGGCGATCAGCGCCAGCAGCACGGCCAGGCCGATCAGGGCGACGGCAGCGATGCGGGTCAACTTGAGCATGGAACCGTCTCCAAAGTACCGATCATCAATTGCCGCTGCCGAGATCGAGCTGCGCGACCGCGACGCTGCGGATGGGGGCCTGCATCACCCACTTGTAGAGCGTGGCGGTGCCGGGCAGGAAGGGATGGTTGGCGTAGTCGTAGCTGACCGTCACGGTCATGCACTGGGCCGTGGCCAGACCGGCGCAGGGCGCCTGTGCCGACACCACGATGGCGTTGCTGCCCCCCGCGCTGCAGTCCACGTTCTGCCTGGAAAACTGCAGCAACCATTGCATCGAGGTGCGTGCGGCGACGCAGGCGGCTGTGCGTCGTTCGCTGGCGGTGCCGTAGCGCAGCGAGGCGCGCGCGCCTTCGGCCGAGGCGGTGGCCAGGGTCTGTTGCGCCGCCATGATCATCACCCCGGAGAAGGTGAACAGCAGCAGCGGCAACAGGCCGAGCATCAGCATCAGGGCGAACTCGATGCTGGCGACACCACGTTGCAGGCGTGGGCTGCGGATGTTCATGGTGCACCTCCGTAGATGCTGGCCAGCACCCAGCCGATGGCGGCCAGTGCCAGGTAGGCTGCATAGGGAATGCCACGTCGTCCCTGGCGGGCGGCCTGCATGTCACGCAGCACCGGATGCGCTTGCCACTGCGTGCTGGTGCGATTGACCTGCATCTGCAGGTGACCGGGCAGCAGCACGCCCAGGCGGCGACCGGCCAGCACCAGCACGGCATGCAACCCAGCCGCGAGGCTCGCTACCAGCCAGACCGGCAGCAGCGCCTGCCAGCCCAGCATCAGGCCCACCACGGCGAAGAACTTCACGTCCCCGGCGCCCATCCAGCGCAGGGCATGGAGCGGCAGCAGCGCCAACAGGCCGATCGCCGCGCCGGCCAGGTGGGGCAGCCACGGCTGGCGCGGCGCACTGAACTGGCCGACCACGATCACCGCAGTGGCGATCACGCATGCGGCGACCAGCCAGGTGTTGGGCACCCGACGGGCATACAGATCACTGATCGCGATCCGCAGGCAGACGCCGATGGCCAACAATCCCAGCACTGTCATCGCACACTCCATCGTCCGTCACTGGACGGTCTTCGCCTGGTTCCTTGCGCCCCGCCGTCGCGGCCCTGCCGGCCGCGCGCGGTCGCCGCTCAGGTCGTCGAGCCCGACGCCTTGGTGGCCAGTGCGGAGAGGTTCTTGAACAGCGTTTCGAAGAACCCCTTGATCTGGTCGTTGCCGACCGCAATCAGGACGCCAGCGATGACGGCAGCCAGCAGCCCGTACTCGAGCGCGGTGACGCCGTCTTCTTCCTTCAGGAATTTGCGGATCGATGCGTTCATGACCAATGTCTCCCTCTACCTGTCTGCGGATGCAGTACACCTGCGTTGGGCGGTGGCCCGGCTCCGCCGGGATCGTCCGTGGGCCTCCGCGCGTCCTGGCGGAGGAGGCACGGCGGGACTGGCCCGCTGTGCTCAAGCAGGGTGATCGTTTCCAGGCGGGACATCGGCCGCACGGTCGCGACCGGACGGCCCGGGGCCGGTGGTCGAGGCATCCAGTGATGCGTGCGTGGTCATGCTGTCCCCCTGGGTGCGGCCAGATCAGGTGGCCGGATCACCGTAATGTCGACTTTGCCTGAATGGCGGTTGGCTGCAACCGGAAACTATATGCAAATTCGGCAGAAACCCCGGAAGCCTGAAAATTTCAGATGGTTTCTGTGACGAAAATCCGTTCGCACGCAAAACGATTCATTGTCGTGCAGATAATGTGATTCGCTTTGTGGTCCATGCGAAAACCGTGCCAGCCGCTCCGACATTTTCTTCACTTGTGTATCCATTTTCATCATGCCGGGCCGCGGGTTTACCTTTGCCGATTATTGGGCATACTCGCATTCAAGCTCTTGCATTGATTTGTACGATCGCATCGACGCCGGCGCCGCCGGCGTGGCAACGGAAATGGATTCTGGATCGTTGCGCGCCCTGTCAGGCAGTGGGGGCCGCAGCGGATGGCGGATCAACGGGGGGACAACACTGTCATGGTCGATGGTGGGGTAGAGGACAGCGACGACAGCGGCCTTCGGTCCATAGACCTGGCCACGCTGAGCGGCGTGCTTCGCGTCTGTGATGTCGAACTGCTGCTGCTGGATGGCAACGGGCCACGGGCGGCGTTCGCTTCGCGCGTGCACGAGGAAGCCCTGTTCTGCAGCATCAGCTGCGGCTTCCATTGCCGTGGCCGTTTCATGCTGCCGCCGGACTGGGCGATGCTGGGGTACCTGCACGCCACCGATGAAACGATGAGCTGGTGCCACGGCGTGCCGCTCGCGCCGGGCATGGCGCTGACGATCATGCCGGAGGGCATCAGTGAGTTCACCCTGAGCCCGGGCACGCACATGACCCTGATGCTGGTGCCGGTGGCCCGCGTCCAGCGCAAGCTGACCGAACTGAGCCTGCGCAGCACGCCACCTGCTGGCCAGGCACTTTCGCTGTTCAACCTGGCCAGCGACGCCACGCCGCTGGCGCGCCATTACCAGCAGCTGCACCTGCAGCTGGGACAGGGGGCAGGGCTGTAGCCGGATGAAACCGAGAACCTGCTGCATGAGCATGTGCAGGCCCTGCTGGGCGCCGGTGCGGCGGATCGCCCGGGCTGTACCCGTGCGCGGCGCACGCATTATCTGATCGCGCAGCGTGCAGAGAACTTCATGCGGCTCAACCTGCGTCGCAACATCTACATGAACGAGATCTGCGATGCCGCCGGCGTCAGCGAGCGCGGCCTGCGCTATGCGTTCGAGGACCTGTTTGGAACCTCGCCGAACCGCTACCTCTCAATGCTGCGCCTGTGCGCGGCCTGCCGCAGCCTGTCGATGGCAGACTCCAGCCGTCGCTCGGTGAAGGCGATCGCCCTGAGCTGCGGGCTGTGGGACCTGTCGCGCTTCGCTGACAACTACCGCAAGGTATTCGGCGAACTGCCGCGCGACACCCTGATGCGCGCACCCGCGCAGATCGGCCAACCGGCCTGATCCAGGCCCGGCAAGGGTTTTTGCGGTGTTTATGCCGGAATTGCGTATCCGCTTGCCGATCGTGTTGCCGCTTATGCATAGCCGGCTGCCGATTCCGGCCGTGGATTTGCCGGAATGCGCGATTGCCGTGCCGGATTGAAGTGCACCGCCCTCGTTGCAACCGCTGGAATGTCAGTCACCTGCCTAGCGGCAAGTCCACAGACATTCCAGTTGTTCGCCTACGGGGGAAATGCTCATGAACCGCATCTACCGGCGTGTATGGAACCGCCAGCTCAATGCTCTGGTTGTGGCCTCGGAACTGGCCACCGGCGACAGCGGCGGCAGCGCCGCACGCGATCCGCGCGCCTTCCTGCTGATGCTCACGGCCCTGGCCCTGGCACTGCTGTGTGCGCTGGCCAGCGGTCACGCAGGGGCCTCGGAAACCAATCAATCGCTGCGTGACCTGCAAGCACTCGCGGCAAAGTATGCGCAGCCGATGCCGGTCAAGGTTGACGCGGAAGTGGCCCTGGCTGCCGCCGCGCGGCAGGCGCAGAACAGCCCCGCACTCAGCGCGGATGCTCGTCTGGGCCTGCAGTTGAACACCACGTCGCTGCCGGTGGTACGTGACGTGTTGCCGGCTACCGTGCAGGTGAAGCTGGCAGCGAACACCGTGCCGAAACAGGTGGCCGTGCCGGCACTGGCGGCTGATGTCCGCGCCAATGTTGGCGTGGGCAACGCTGCGGCCAGGGCGGCACAGGTGGATGCATCGCTGGCTGCGCACGTTGCGCCCGGCGCGCAGGCGCCGCTGGGCGTTGCCGCCGATGCGCGCGCCAGGGCCAAGGTCGGCATCGCTGGCCGCCAGGTCGCTGCGATCGATACGGGTGCCCAGGCGGCCGCCGGCCTCAGCGGTGCAGCCGCCGGATCACTGCCTGGGCTGAAAGCCACCGTCGACGGCAAGGCCGACACGCATCTGGCGGTCGCTGGCCATCACATCGAGGGGCAGGGCCAGGCCCGGGCGACGGCGGCAGTCACGCTGCCGGCCAAGGAAGAACTGTCGGGTGAAACCCATGATCGTGTCATCAGTGCCGCGTTCGATGCCGGCGTCGCCGGCAAGGTGCGCGTGCAGGCGCCAGACGGCCAGGAGGTAGTGGCCGATCGCAATCTGAAGCTGGCCGGACAGGGGACGGTGGCCGCACAGCACAGCGCGCTGGGCGTCGGCAACCTGGTCGGTGGTGCGGTGGGTGCTGTTGGCGGGACGCTTCACGGTGCCGTGGGCGCAGTTGGTAGCGCGGTGGGTGGCACACTCAACAACACGGTGGGCGCAGTTGGCGGCGCAGTTGGCGGTGCACTGAACGGCACAGTCGGCACGGTTGGCGGCGCAGTCGGTGGCGCGCTGAACGGTACTGTCGGTACCGTTGGCGGTGCACTGAACGGCACCGTCGGCCAGGTCGGCAGCGCAGTGGGCGGCACGCTCAACAACACGGTAGGCGCAGTCGGTGGCGCAGTTGGCGGTGCACTGAACGGCACTGTCGGCACCGTTGGAAGTGCAGTGGGCGGCGCACTGAACGGCACCGTCGGCCAGGTCGGCAGCGCCGTGGGCGGCACGCTCAACAACACGGTAGGCGCAGTCGGTGGCGCAGTTGGCGGTGCACTGAACGGCACTGTCGGTACCGTTGGAAGTGCAGTGGGCGGCACCGTCGGCCAGGTCGGCAGCGCAGTGGGCGGCACGCTCAACAACACCGTCGGTGCAGTCGGTGGCGTGCTGAACGGTACTGTCGGCAGTGCGGTGGGTGGTGCTCTGAACGGCACTGTCGGCCAGGTCGGCAGCGCAGTGGGTGGCACGCTCAACAACACGGTGGGCGCAGTCGGTGGCGCAGTTGGCGGTGCTCTGAACGGCACTGTCGGTACCGTTGGAAGTGCAGTGGGCGGCACCGTCGGCCAGGTCGGCAGCGCAGTGGGCGGCACGCTCAACAACACCGTCGGTGCAGTCGGTGGCGTGCTGAACGGTACTGTCG
>NZ_JAXBRE020000002.1:56703-73531 GCF_047520985.2 Stenotrophomonas sp. BR163 | reverse complement strand
CGGCACTGTCGGCCAGGTCGGCAGCGCAGTGGGTGGCACGCTCAACAACACGGTGGGCGCAGTCGGTGGCGCAGTTGGCGGTGCTCTGAACGGCACTGTCGGTACCGTTGGAAGTGCAGTGGGCGGCGCACTGAACGGCACCGTCGGCCAGATCGGCAACGCAGTGGGCGGCACGCTCAACAACACCGTCGGCACGGTTGGCGGCGCCGTGGGCGGCATTCTCAACGGCGCCACCGGCAGCCCCACCGGCGACCTGGGCGGCGTGCTGGGCAGCACGCTGGGCAGTGTCGGAAGCGCGGTGGGCAACCTGCTCAACGGCAATCTCAATGGCACCGTCGGCAACCTGGGCAGCGCCGTGGGGGGGCTGGTGGGAGGCACGCTGGGCAGCCTCGGCCTGACCCAACCCTCGGCGATTCCGCCAACCAGTCCGAAGGCGCCCGCGCCGGCCGACCCGAATGCTGGCCTGATCATCGGCACCGGTGGCCTGGTCGGCAATGTCGGCCAGCTGATCGGGCCGACCACCACCAGCCTGTTCGGCGGCAACGGCTACCTGAGCAACGGCAATCTCAAGCTCAGCAACGCCAACGTCATGCAGACCTATTCGACGGTCAATGTGCTGGGCCTGCCGGTGGTCAACCTGTCGCCGGTCGGCAGCACGCTCAACGGCCTGGGCGGCGCAGCCACGGGCGGCAGCTCGCACCTGACCCTGATCGGTGGCGTGACCTCCGACAGTTACATCTACAACATCAACAACGGCAATCCCGGTGGCCTGCTGGGCCTCCTTCTGCCAACCGACTCGCCGGCGTGGGCGGCCAAGTGCCTGGACATCGCGCTGGCCGATATTTCCTGCTGGGCGGTCAACGCGGCACAGGATTACCAGGTGTTGATGGGCGATGGCGCCTTCGCCAACGGGTCCAAGGAAGTGGTGATCGGTGCCAATGCACGCCATGAACTGCCGAAGGTCGATGCCAATGTCGCCTTCCCCGGCGATGGCGTGAACGATCCCAGCAATCCGACCGGCGTGCCGACGGCTGACTATGCCGCCCGCATGGGCCACTCGGTCGTCGTCGGTGACAGTGCCGTGGGCACCGCCAACGGACAGACCCTGCTGGGTGCCGAAGCTACTTCAAACCAGGCCAACTCGGTCGCGCTGGGTTACCGCTCCGCTGCACTGCGCGGCGCGCAGGCCAGCTACAGCGCCTACGGCCTCACCGCACCGCAGGTTTCGGCCGGTGAAGTGTCGGTGGGCACGGCCGGTGGTGGCGAGCGCCAGATCACCAACCTTGCCGCGGGCAGCGCCAATACCGATGCTGTCAACGTGGCCCAGCTGAAGGGCGCCATCAGTCTGATTGACGATGTGGCCTCCGCAGCGGTCACCTATGACCTGGACGGCTCGGGCAACCCGAACTATCGCCGGGTCACGCTCGGCGCAGGCACCGGCACCACCACCATCGGCAATCTTGCCGCTGGCGCGGTCACCGCCGGCAGCCTGGAGGCGGTCAACGGTGGCCAGCTGGCGGCGACCAACAGTGCCATCGCCAGTTTCTTCGGTGGTCGTGCGGCTTTCGATCCGGCCAGCGGCATCTTTACTGCACCGTTGTTCGAGATCAGCACGATCTCCACTGGCGGTGCCATCGCCAAGGGCCTGTATGAGAATGCCACCGATGCCTTCGCCGCAGTCGATGGCTCGCTGGTCAACCTCAACACGCAGATCACCGACATCCGCAACGGTGGCACCAAGTACCTGCGGGTGAACTCGACCGGCACTGAGGCGGTGGCCAGCGGCGCCGACTCGATCGCGGTGGGTACCAATGCCCGCGCCACTGCCGCCAACAGCATCGCGGTCGGCGCCGGCAGCCTGGCCGACCGTGCCAACAGTGTCTCCATCGGTGCGGCCGGTGCCGAGCGCCAGGTCACCAACATGGCCGCCGGCACGGCGGCGACCGATGCGGTCAACGTGGGCCAGCTGCAGGCCTCGGAGCAGGGCGCCCTACGCTATGACCTCAACGGCGACGGCAGCGTCAACTACGCCAGCGCCACGTTGGGCCAGACCGGCACGGCAACCACGCTGCGCAACCTTGGCCCGGGCCAGGTCAGTGCCACCAGCAGTGAGGCCATCAATGGTGCCCAGCTGTTTGCCGCCAACCAGGCGGTGGCCACCCATCTGGGCGGTGGTGCCGCGGTCGATGCCAACGGCGTACTGACCGCACCGACCTACTCGATCAACAACGTCGCCGCCAACGGCACGATCACCAAGGGCAACTACAACGACGTCGGTACCGCCTTCGATGCGGTCAGCAACTCGCTGGCCAACGTCGCGGACCAGACCGGCGAGATCGACAAGCTGGCCGTGAAGTACGACGTCGATGGCAGTGGCAACGTGCTCAACAGCGTGACGCTGACGGGTACCGGCACCGGCGCGGTGAAGATCACCAACGTCGCCGCCGGCAGCATCCTGGCCGGCAGCAGTGATGCCATCACCGGCGACCAGCTGTTCAGCACGAACAGCACCATCGCCACCTACTTCGGTGGCACCACCGCCTACAACGGCACCACCAACGTGTGGACCGCGCCGACGTTCAGCATCTCCAGCATCGCCACCGATGGCACCTTCACCAGCGGCGATTACAACAACGTCACCGCCGCCTTCACCGCTGTCGACGGCTCGCTGAAGGTCCTCAACCAGCGCATCACCAATGGCGGTGGTGGCAGCGCATACCTGGCGGTCAACTCAACGGCGGCCGCAGCCACCGCGGCAGGTGCGGAAGCGGTGGCGGTCGGCCCGCAGGCCAGCGCAGCCGGTGCCAACAGCGTGGCGGTCGGCAACGGTGCCAGCAGCAGTGCCGGCAACAGCGTGGCGCTGGGTGCCGGTTCGGTCGCCAGCGTCGGTGCACAGAGCGGCTACACCGGCGCCTACGGGCAGACCGGTGCCAGCAATTCGGCCGGTGAGGTCTCGGTCGGCAGCAGTGGCAGCGAACGCAAGATCACCCACGTAGCCGATGGCTCGGACACCTATGACGCGACCAATGTCGGCCAACTGAAGAACGGCGTGAACTACGCCATCGACGAGTCGAAGAAGTACACCGACCAGAAGATCCAGAACATCACCAACGTGGCCGGCAGCTTCCGCGCCAACAACACCAACAACCTGGCCGATCCGTCTGCCAGCGGCGCCAACTCGGCCGCCGGTGGTGCAGGCTCCACTGCCGCCGGTGCCAACTCGACCGCGCTGGGCAATGGTTCGCAGGCGCAGGCCGACAACTCGGTGGCATTGGGTGCGGGTTCGGTCGCGAACCGGGCCAACACGGTCTCTGTCGGTGCCGCCGGTGCCGAACGCCAGGTGGTCAACGTGGCAGACGGCTCGCAGGCCACCGATGCGGTCAACGTGCGCCAGCTGCAGGCTTCGCAGCAGGGCACGATCCGCTACGACACCACGGTGAACGGCGCGACCAACTACAACAGTGTCACCCTGGGCAGCACCAGCAGCGGCCCGACTACGGTGCGCAACGTCGCCGCCGGTACTGCTGGCACCGATGCCGTCAACGTCGACCAGCTGAAGTCGGGCATGGCGCAGACCCTGGACTGGTCCAAGGCCTACACCGACGAGCGCATGGGCGGCTTCGAGCGCGACCTGCGCAAGACCGACAATCGTGCTTCGGCCGGTATCGCGTCGGCGATGGCCACCGCAGCGCTGCCACAGCCGAGCGAGGCGGGCCGCAGCATGGCCTCGATCGCCGCAGGCAGCTACAACGGCGAATCGGGCGTGGCGGTCGGTATCTCCGGTGTCTCCGAAGGCGGCCGCTGGATCTACAAGTTCAGCGGTTCGACCAACAGCCGTGGCGAGGCCGGCGTGGCCGTCGGTGCCGGCATCCAGTGGTAATCCCCGCCGCCGGGCCGCACCCGCGGCCCGGCATCGCGGAAACGTCTACAGGGGGAACGACATGAAACAGCATCGCATCGCCCGCGCCGGCCAATGTGCCGCCACGCTGGGCCTGATCCTGGGGATGGGCCTGCTGGCCGCCTGCCGCAGCCATGCGCCGGCCGCCGACGGTCCTGCCGACGCCACCGCCGTGCACTTCCCGGAGGCCTCCAAGGCCTCGCTGAAGGAAGGCATCTATCCCGACGTCGCCGACCTGCGCCGCTTCGCGCCGGGCATGAGCAAGCGGCAGCTGTACACGCTGCTGGGCACGCCGCACTTCAATGAAGGCATGTGGGGCGTGCGCGAGTGGAACTACCTGTTCAATTTCCGCACCGCGCAGGGCGCGGAGTACTTCACCTGCCAGTTCCAGGTGCGCTTCGACAGCAAGGGCATCGCGCAGGGCGGTTATTGGAAGCCGGAGTCGTGCGCGGCCGTGCTCGAACCGCCGCGGCCACCAGCGCCGCTGGCACCGGCACCGCTGCCGGAGCAGCCCCTGCGGCTGTCGGCCGACGCGCTGTTCGGATTCGACAGCGCGGTACTCAGCGCCGAAGGCCAGCAGGCGGTGCAGGGCATCCTGGCGCAGGTACGCGAGGCCGCGCAGGTGCAGTCGATCAAGGTAACCGGCTACACCGACCGCATTGGCAGCGCCAGTTACAACCAGGCGCTGTCGCAGCGCCGCGCCGACGCCGTGCGCAACGCGCTGGTGCAGGGGGGCGTGCCTGCAGCCAGCATCAGTGCCGAGGGACGCGGCGCGGCCGAGCCGATCGTGCAGTGCGAGCAGCGCAACCGGCGCGAGCTGATTGCCTGCCTGGCACCGAACCGGCGCGTGCAGATCGCCGGGATGGCACAGCCACATTGACCTTCCTGCGCCGGGGCGGTGCCCCGGCATTCCGAGTCCCCCCTGACCGCCGGCAGGCGTGGCAACGTCTCCCCCGTCGTCCACGCCTGCCTGCGGCTCAGGTTTCCAAACGGTGCGCGCGATGAATGCCCAATTCCTGCCCCTCTCCATGAAGACGGAAGCTACGCTCAGCGTGTATGGCCAGCTCGGCAACCATGCCGTGGTGCGCATCCCCGGGCGGCGCCTGCCGGGCCTGATCCTGCAGGCCGATACCGTGGCCGGGTTCCTGGCCCAGCTGCAGGAAGCCCAGGCCTGCCTGCGCAGTGGCCGCGCACAGCGCACCGATGCCGAGCTGGACATGCTGATCGACGTGCTGCAGCAGTGGTATGCACTGATCGAATCGCGCCTGGCCGACGCCGGCGAGGCCCTCTAGCAAAAAAAAGGGACGGAGGGGATTAAGTCGTTTCCGGCACAACCGGGGCATATGCGACTTAATCCCCTCCGTCCCCTTTTTTCAAGCGTGGGCGCGGATCAACCAACAGGCGGCATCCACGCGAACGCGGTCACCTTCGATGAACGGCGCGAATGCGGCCAGTGCTTTTTCGCGAAGCACTGCGGCGCGGGCTTCCGGCATCGATCGCAGGGCCAGTCCCAACGGTCCCACGTGACCAACATAGGTCGGCAGGTCTTCGCGGGCGAGCGAACAGGGCAGGTCCACCGCAACCACTTCCACGTCATTCCAGCCGGCGGCCTGCAACAGGCGCTGCACGCGCTCGCCATCGGCAAAAGCGAACTGTCCCGGTGCGCCGGGTACGCGGGGCGGAAGATCCAGTTCATCGCCAATGGCGCGCTCGGCGGTGGTCATGAACGGATTCTCCCCGGCACTGCGCCACGCGATGAAGCGCAGCCCAGCGCCCGGTGTCGTGGCACGATGCAGGTTGGCGAACGCGGCCTGGCTGTCCTCGAAGAACATGACGCCCAGCCGCGACTGGATCCAGTCGAAGTGCGCGGGCGGCAGCGGATGGCGCTGCGCGTCTGCCACGATGAAGTCCGCGTCCAGTCCTGCCGCCTTGGCGCGCTGATGGGCCAGCGCCAGCATCGGCGCGGAGATGTCCAGGCCGGTGCAATGTGCCGCGGGACGCGCTGCGGCCGCGGCCAGCAGGCTGGCGCCGGTGCCGCAGCCGATGTCGAGCAGTTCGGTAACGGTCTCAGGAAGTTCGGTGACCAGCAGGTCAGCCATCGGCTGGAACAGGCCGTCAAGAACAGCCTGTTGCGCAACCCACGCCTGGCCGCCAGGGCCGTTCCACAGGGCGTTCTGATCAATGGGAGATGTGCTTGCCATGGCCTTGCCTCGCCGGGTAGTTGCCCATAGCTTGGTGCTTGAAGGTCACTTGAGGTCAAGCCCGTGCGCGAACTGGATATCGGCGAGGTGGTCAAGCGCAGTGGCGTGCCGGCCTCGACCCTGCGCTACTACGAACAGCTGGGGTTGCTGCAGGCGCTGGGGCGCCGCGGCCTGCGCCGGCAGTACGACGCGCAGGTGCTGGAACGGCTGGCGCTGATCGGCCTGGGCCAGGCGGCCGGGCTGTCGTTGCAGCAGATCGGTGCATCGCTGCCGTCGCAGCAGGGGTGCATCTCACTCGACCGCGAGGCACTGCTGGCACAAGCGGAGGTGCTGCAGCGGCAGATCACCCGGTTGCAGCGGGTGCGCCGGCACCTGCAGCGCGCAGCGTCCTGCCCGCGGGCGGAGGATGCCCGCAAGTGCGGTTCGTTCCGGAAACTGTTGCGCGCGCAGCAGCGGATGGGCGGTTGAATCAATCGCGGGTACTGACTTCCCACGTGGCATGCAGCACGCCCGGCACCTGCTCCATCCGTGCCAGCACCACGTCCAGTTCATCGGCACTCACGGCGGTACTGACCAGCACCGCGATCACATCGGTAGGCGCGTCGGCATGCTCGACCACCTGCACATCGCCCACCGGATACTGCGCCGCTTCCAGCGCATCGACCAGGCGCTCGCGCACCCGCGGCACGGCGTCGGCATCCACGCTCAGGCGCACCTCGTAGGTGGCTTCGGTCGCTGCCTCGTTGATCGGAATGCGGTTGATGGCATTCACCAACGGCCGCAGCAGGGTGTTGCCGGCGATGATCAGTACGGTCAGCAGCACGCCCTCGGCCAGCATGTCCGCGCCGGTGCAGCTGCCGACCGCTGCAGAGCACCACAGGGTGGCGGCGGTGTTCAGGCCACGCACGTTCATGCCTTCCTTCATGATCACGCCGGCGCCGAGGAAGCCGACACCGGAGACCACGTAGGAGATCACCCGTACTGCCTCGGCGCTGCCGGCGATGCGCATGCCGAGGTCGACGAACGCGGCGGCGCCGACCGCCACCAGCACGTTGGTGCGCAGGCCGGCGGTGCGTTGCCGGTACTGGCGCTCGGCACCGATCAACGTACCCAGCACGAAGGCGGCCAGCAGGCTGACCACGGTGTCGGCGAAGGGACCTGCCTGGAAGGTCTCAATGAAGCGCATGGCCGAAGTCTACCTGGTCGAGGTGACAGTAGATCCACGCCATGCGCGGATTTCGAAAGTGCCAGAAGCGACTAATCCCCTCCGTCCCCTTTTTGTCGGGTCAGTCGGTGTCGTCGACGCGCTCGCCCATCAGTTCGCGCTGGCGCTTGTCCAGCTCCTCGGCGTAGCGCTTGCGTACGAAGGCTTCGGACACTACGCCCAGCACCTGGCCGTCGGCGCCGACCACGGCCAGTTCATCGGCCTGGGTCTGGTCGAAGCGCTGCATCACGCTGACCACGTCCGCGGACGGCGACAGCGACACGTCACGGTTCTCGGCCAGCTCGCCAATCGCCGTCTCCGGTTTCACGCCGTCGCCGTAGACGCGCGGAATCTGCACGATGCCGGCGTAGTGGCCCTCGCTGTCGATCAGGATCACCCGGCTGCCCGAGCCCAGCGGGAAGCGCTGGCGGAACGTGGCGGCGTCAAGGTCGGACGGGGCGGTGGCCACGCCCTTGCGCATCAGTCGGCCGGCGTTGAGGTTCTGTACCCAGCCCACGTCGCGGGCACTCTTGATGGTCTCCCCGCGCAGGTGCATGCGCCAGGTCGAGAACGAGTAGCCGAACCACTGCCGTACCAGCGTGCTGGAGACCAGCACTGCACTCATCACCACGCTGGTCAGCAGGAAATCGTGGGTGCCCTCCAGCACCAGCATGGCCATGGTCATTGGCGCACCGACCACGGCAGCGGCCAATGCGGCCATGCCGGCCAGCGCCGCAGAGGTGGCGTCGACCACGGGCACGCCAGTGGCCATGCCGAGCAGGCCCGCGAACAGCGCGCCGACCAGGGTGCCCATGAACAGCGAGGCAAAGAACAGGCCGCCGCGGAAGCCGAATCCCAGCGAGATGCCTGAGGCCAGGCACTTCAGGGTCAGCAGGCCGCCGATCCAGATCAGCGGCAGATGCGTGGTCAGGTCCAGGTGCAGGGCGCCATGGCCGGACGACAGCACCTGCGGGCTGGCCAGGGCCAGCGGAATCAGCAGCAGGCCGCCCACCACCGGCCGACCCCAGGCAGGCAGCGGGCTGCGCTTGACCGTGCCCTCGATCGAGGCGATAAGCCGCATGATGACAATGCCGACCATCGCGCAGCAGCAGCCGAGCAGGCCGTAGATGGCGTAGTCGGCGGCGCGCACGTCGATGGTCGAAGCGGCAGGCAGCAGGTAGGCCTCGATGCCGGCCTGGTCGGCCACGAAGGCGCCGGCCAGCGCGGCGACCGCCACCGGGGCCAGTGCGGCCGGCGTGTAGGCGCCGATGACGATCTCGAAGGCATAGAACGCACCGGCCAGCGGCGCACCGAAGGCGGCGGCAATGGCACCGGCGGCACCGGCGCCGACCAGGATGCGCACATCGTTGCGGCGCAGGCGCATCACCCGGCCCAGCTGCGAGCCAGTGCCGGCCCCCATCTGCGTGTATGAAGCTTCCAGCCCGACCGAGGCGCCGCAACCATTGGACAGCAGGGTCTGGGTCAGCACGATCAGGTTGTCGCGCATCGACATGCGGCCGCCGTGCAGGGCATTGGCTTCCACCGCATCGAGCAGGGGCCGCTTGAGCCGGGTCGCGGCCAGGCTGACCAGGCCGACCAGCAGGCCACCCAGCGGCAGCACCAGCAGCGCGGTCCAGGTCAGCGAGGGCAGGGAGCTCAGGCGCATGCCGTCGTCCAGCCCATACAGCGTGCCCTGCAGCCAGCGTGCGATGCCGGACTGCAGCAGGGTCAGGTAGCCGGCAAGCAGGCCGACCAGCAGGGCAAGCGCGATGAACCACAGGTCGCTGCCGCGCAGCCGCAGGCGCAGGCCCTGGAAGGCCGAATGCAGGCGCGATGGCGAAACAGGCAGTGACATGGTGGCGGCATGATACGCCGCCACCGTGATCGCCACCGTCACTGCATCGGGCGGTTACCGCTTCAGAAGCGATAGCGGCCCTGCACGTAGAAGGTGCGCGGTGCGGCCACCATGCGACCGGCGTTGCCATCGACGTTGCGGGTGTACCAGCGCGTGTCGGCCAGGTTGTTCACGCCCAGCGCGATCTCGCTGTCACCCAGGCCCGGCACCTGCCAAGCCACCTGCGCATTCCACAGGCGCACGCCCGGCACGCGGCCCACGCGCGCATCGGCGGTTTCTTCCCAGGTGTTGGCGGCATCGGAGAACTGGCCGCTCTGGTGGGTGCTGGAGACATTGAAGGTCCAGCCGGCCAGCGTGTAGCGGGCGCCGACGCTGTCGGTGTCGCGCGAGTAGAACGGCACGTCCGGGCCACGGTTGTCACCGGACTGCTGGACCGCCTTGGTCCAGGTGTAGTTGGCGTACAGCTCCAACCCGGCCAGCGCGCTATCCTCGGCGAAGTGGTACTCCACCGCGCTCTCCACGCCCTTGTGGTCGGTGGCGCCGATGTTCTGGAAGGTCGGCGGGGTGATCCCCGGCACCTGCAGGATCTGGTTGTCGAAGCGCATCTTGAACACGGTCACTTCCGCGCGCAGTGCACTGTCCTGCCAGCGCGCGCCCAGTTCGGCGGTCTTTGCCACCTCCGGGTTCAGCGGATTACTGGCGGTCTGCGAATTGAGCTGGATGTTCTGCACCGGCCCGAACGAGGTGGTGTAGTTGCCGAACACGGTCAGCTGCGGAGTCAGCAGATAAGCGATGTTGAGCGAGGGCAGAGCCTTGTCGTTGCGGCTGCTGAAGGTCGCCGCGCCACCGGCCTGGCGGCGGTCCATGTCGATCCACTCCATGCGCACGCCCGGGGTGATCCGCCACTGGCCGATCGCAATCCGGTCGTCGATGTAGAACGCGTGGGCGTCGGTGGCGTTGTCGAAGCGGTTGGTGGCGCTGGCCACGCCGGTGCGGCGGGTGACGGTGTAGCTGCGGTCGTTGCCGCGCTCGCGCAGGAAGCGGTAGCCCGCGGTGATGTCATGCACGCTGCTGCCCCAGTGCAGGCGCTGGGTGTAGCGCGGCTCGATGCCGAGCACGCGGTAGTCGCGCGGCTGCACGGTCAACTGGGTGTTGGCCGCATTGACCAGCGAGCTGGCACGGGTGCTCTCGTTGTAATAGGCCAGCACCTCGAACTCGCTGTTGGCCGACAGCGTGTTGGTGTAGCCAAGGTCGATGCCGGTGCGGTGTCCCTTCCAGAAATCGGTGGGGCGGGTGTTCTGGAACGGGTCGGCCTCGTACTGGGCGCGAGTCAGGCCGCCCGGGGTCAGCGAGCGCACATCGTAGTAGGACAGCTTGGCGCGCAGTTCCTGTTGTTCGTCGATGGCATAGGCGAACTTCAGCGCCAGGTCGTTGAAGCGGTCGTCGCTGCCCTGGCGCCAGCCGCGGCCGTCCTGGCCGGAGTACAGCAGGGCCGCGCCCAGGCCATTGTCGCCGGTGCCGCCGAGGAAGGCGTTGTACTGGGTGCTGTCGCCGCCGCCGTGGTCGTAGGCGGTGTAGCGCACACCGGCTTCGCCATGCAGGCCGGTGCCGGTGGGAATGGCACGGGTACTGAAGTTGATGATGCCGCCCACGTTCTGCGGGCCGTAGCGTACCGCGCCGCCACCACGCACCACGTCGATCGATTCGATGTTTGACAGGCTGGCCGGCGCGAACGACAGCTGCGGCTGCCCATACGGCGCCACCGCCAGCGGCACGCCATCGAGCAGTACGGTCGAACGCGGCGAGTAGCGGCCGGTCAGGCCACGAACGCCGATGTTCAGCGACACGGAACTGCCGGCGGTGCCGGAGTTGTCGGTGACCTGCACGCCGGGGATGCGGCGCATGGCATCACCGATGCTGGCCGCGCCGCTGGCCTCGATGCGCTGGCGGTCGACCACCGTGCGTGCGCCGGCAAAGCGCTTGACGCTGTCATGCAGGCCGGTGCCGAGCCAGCTGCCCGAGACCTGGATGCTGTCCAGCGTAGCGGCGCTGTCCTGGGCAAGGGCGCGGGTGGCCGGAAGCAGGCACAGGGTGAGGGCAGCGGCCAGGGGCAGGCGGGCCGGTTGCAGGGCGTGGATGGCCATCGGTAGAGGTTGTGGAAGGTCGCAAATGAGAATTATTGCTGATTCCATTCGCTATTGGAATGCGCCCCCGGTTCATGCCCGTGCCCCGGTGATAGAGTGGGCGATTGTTTCCTGACCCGCTGAGATCCGCCATGTCCCAAGCCGCCTTCTACCCCGTCGGAACCCCTGGCCAACCGTGGGGAGCGGCGGAACGGGAGCTGTGGCGTGGCCGCCAGCAGCGCCTGCGTCGGTATGACAAGGAGGTGCTGCCGCGCATCGATTCGCTCGCATCGCGCTTCGACAAGGTGGCCTATGGCCAACTCGACTACGCCGGCGAGACCTATACCCTGTTTGCCCTGCGCAGCCGCGACTGGAACCCGGCGCTGCCGGCCGCACTGGTCACCGGTGGCGTGCACGGCTACGAGACCAGCGGCGTGATGGGCGCGCTGGAATTCCTCGAGAAGCACGCCGCCGACTATGCCGGCAAGGCCAACCTGCTGGTTGCGCCGTGCGTGAACCGGTGGGGTTTCGAGCGCATCAACCGCTGGAACTTCGATGCGATCGACCCGAACCGCAACTTCCGCGCCGATGGCCCGGCGCGTGAATCAACGGCGGTGATCGATCTGATCGCGCCGTACAAGGGCCAGTTCGTGCTGCACATCGACCTGCACGAAACCACCGACAGCGACGAGAGCGAGTTCCGCCCAGCGCTGGCCGCACGTGACGGCAAGCCGTTCGAGCCGGGCCTGATCCCCGATGGCTTCTACCTGGTGGATGACAGCGAGAACCCGCAGCCGGCCTTCCAGCAGGCGGTGATCGCTGCGGTGGAAAAGGTGACCCACATCGCCCCGGCCGACGACAAGGGCGAGATCATCGGCTCGCCGGTGGTGGCCCACGGCGTGATCGAGTATCCGCTGGTGAAGCTCGGACTGTGCGCGGGCATCACCGGTGCGAAGTTCACCACGACCACCGAGGTCTACCCGGACAGCCCACGGGCGACCCCGCAGCAGTGCAACGACGCGCAGGTGGCCGCGGTGTGCGCGGCGCTGGATTACGCGATCGCCCATCGTTGACCGGTAGTACCGGCCGCTGGCCGGCAACTGAAAAGGGGACGGAGGGGATCAAGTCGTTTGTGCCACAAACGACTTGATCCCCTCCGTCCCCTTTTTCGTGTCATCCCAACGCGTCGGCCCACCACAGTGCGGCCGGTCCCGGCGGCGCGTCGCGGCGCCAGAGCAGGTCGCTGTGGATGCGCCGCGGCCAGCCGGGCAGCGTCAGTTCCACCAGTCGCCCGCGGTCGTAACGCTGCACCAGTGCGCGGGGCAGTTCGGCCCAGCCGATGCCGTCCTCGGCCATCTCCATCACCATCAGATAGTCGGTGGCGGTCCAGGCCAGGCCGGTGACGATGTGGGATTGATCGACCTCCGCACTCAATCGCACCTGCCGGTGCCGCGCCAGCTGTGCGGCGCTGCGACGGCCGGCGCTGGCCAGTGGGTGCTCGCGCGCCACGTACACTGACAGTTCGCTGTGATGGGCCAACGGCCGGGCCATCAGGCCATCCGGATAGCTTTCCTGTTGCGGCAGCAGGCCCAGCGCGGCGCGGCCGCTGCCGACCAGCCCCAGCACGTCATCGCCTTCGGCATCCAGCCATTCCAGTTCGATCTCCGGGAATGCTTCGGCAAAGCGCTGCAGCAAGCGCTGCTCCGGATCGAGCTGGTACACGTCGGAGAACACCACGGTCAGCCGCGCTTCGACCGGCGCGGCCAGGCGCACACTCAACTGCTGCAGGCGGGCATCGGCGGCGAGGATTTCCTGGGCATGGCCGAGGACCTGGCGCCCGGCCTCGGTCAACCGGGGGTAGCGCCCGCTGCGGTCGAACAGGCTCACCCCCAGGTCGGCCTCCAGATGGGCAATGGCGGTACTGACCGTTGACTGGGTCTTGCGCAGGCGGCGCGCCGCCGCTGAGAACGAGCCCAGCGCGGCGGCTTCCACGAAGGCCTGCAGGGATTCAGGGGAATAGGGCATTGATCCATCGCTCCTGTCGATGGGATCTATTTTGATGCCACCGTAAAAGGCGATGATACTGCCCGTCGTCGCCCCTGTCTGCGGGGCGTTCCGGACCCTCCACGCATGCCGTGGACCCATTGAGGAGGCGGCGCGGTCCCCGCCCTGCAAGGAGCTTCACATGTCCCGTACTGTTCCCGCCCGTGGCGCGCTGGCCGCCTGCGCATGCCTGACCGTGGCGATCATCGCCGAGGTGGTCGGCACCTCGTTCATGGCCCATGCCGCCCGCGACGGCGGCTGGAGCGGCTACCTGATCATGGCCGGCGCACTGGCGCTGTCCTACTTCTTCCTGGCGCAGTCGGTGCGCCGCATCGCCGTGGGCGTGGCCTACGCGGTGTGGGAAGGCCTCGGCCTGACCCTGCTGACCGTGGTCGGCCTCACCGTGTTCGGTGAAAGCCTGTCGCTGCAGCAGCTGGCCGGTCTGGTGTTGGCGGTGGTCGGCATCGTCTGCGTCACCCTCGGGGAGGCGCACTGATGAATACCCTGGCCCTGTTTTTCGTGATCTGCTCGGCGTTGATCGACGTCGCCGCCAACATGATGGTGGCCAAGTCGGAAGGTTTCCGTCGTTGGCGCTGGGGCGTCGGCGCGATCGTCCTGGTCTGGATTGCCTTCGCCCTGCTGGGCCAGGCCGTACGCTACCTGGATCTGGCCACGGCCTATGCGATGTGGGGGGCGATCGGCGTGATCGGCACCGCCAGCTGCGGCCGCCTGTTGTTCGGTAACCGCCTGCGGCCGATCGGCTGGGTTGGCATCGCCCTGGTCACGGCGGCGGTACTGCTGCTCAGCACCGCCAAGTAGCAGCACGTCCGGTCGCGAGCGGGGCGGCGATGATGCAGCGATTTGCGAAGTCGCCCATGCTCATCGACACTGCGGTTTTCCACATGGAGTGCCCGCATGTTCAGCCACATCACCGTAGGAACGAACGACATGGATGCCGCACGTCGCTTCTACGACGCCCTGTTCGCCGCGATGGACGCGCGTGCGGGCGTGTTCGACGAGAAGGGACGGCTGCTGTACTTCAAGGATGGGCGGATGTTCGGTGTAACCGCGCCGATCGATGGGCAGCCAGCGTGCCATGCCAACGGTGGCACCATCGGTTTCAGTCTGGGCAGTGCAGAGGCCGTGCGTGCCTGGCAGGAAGCTGGAGTGGCTCACGGTGGTACCGCCATCGAAGATCCGCCCGGCGTCCGCAACATGTCCGGTCGGCAGGTGTTCCTGGCCTATCTGCGTGACCCGGATGGCAACAAGCTGTGTGCGGTGCATGTAATGTCGTGATCGGACAGGATGCGCGTGGCCGCGCCGCAGGCGGTGCGCGCGGCCCGTGCAAGCAAGGGTGCGTCGCAGCGCGCGCGTGATACCACGGAATGAGCGGACGGGCCTGCGACCACAGGCCGCAACTTCATGCTCTGTCCACTGCGGTTCAGCCAGAATCGGTCGGCTAACCCTTTGATCTACCGGAGAACGCCGCCCCATGGAAGTACTGGAGCCGCAACAATCCCCGGTGCGCACCCTTCGGCCTGTGTTCGCCTTCGCGGCGATCGTTGTCGTGGCGTTCGCGCTGTTCGTCAGCCTGTTCCCGCTCGGCGCGGGCCGCCTTCTGCTCAAGGCACAGGACTGGGCCGCCCTCAACGTCGGCTGGTACTACCTGCTGGCCATGACCCTGTACCTGGTGTTCGTGGTGGGCGTGGCGCTGTCCAAGTACGGTGGCATCAAGCTGGGTGCCGACCATGACGAGCCGGAGTTCAGTTACCTCTCATGGGCCGGCATGCTGTTCGCCGCCGGCATCAGCATCACCCTGTTCTTCTTCTGCGTATCCGAACCGCTGACCCACTACCTGCAGCCGCCGCAGGGCGATCCGGCCGCAGGCGAGGCTGGCGCGCGCCAGGCCATGCAGCTGCTGTTCCTGCACTGGGGCCTGCACGGCTGGGGCGTGTTCGCGCTGGCGGCGATGGCGATGGCCTACTTCGCCTATCGCCACAACCTGCCACTGGCCCTGCGCTCGGCGCTGTACCCGCTGATCGGCAAGCGCATCAATGGCCCGATCGGCTACACCGTGGATGCGCTGGGCATCGTCGCCACCGTATTCGGCATCGGTGCCGACATGGGCTTCGGCGTGCTGCACCTCAATGCCGGCCTCTCGCACCTGTTCGACATTCCGCACTCCAATCTGGTGCAGATCATCCTGGTGGTCAGCATGATGGGCGCGGCCGTGGCCGTGGCCGTGTCCGGCGTCGAGAAGGGCGTGCGCTGGATGGCCAACATCAACATGCTGCTGGCGATCGCGCTGGTGCTGTTCATGCTGTTCGCCGGGCCGACGCAGTACCTGTTCAGCACGCTGATGCAGAACCTGGGCGACTACCTGGGCAGCGTGGTCGGCAAGAGTTTCGATGTGTACGCTTATGGCGGCCGACCGGAATGGCTGGGCGGCTGGACGGTGTTCTACTGGGCCTGGTGGATCGGCTGGGCACCGTTCGTCGGCCTTTTCATCGCGCGCATCTCACGTGGCCGCACCATCCGCGAATTCGTATTCGGGGTGCTGCTGATCCCGCTCGGCTTCACCCTGGCCTGGCTGTCGATCTTCGGCAACAGCGCGCTGGACCAGGTGCTCCACCACGGCCAGCAGCAACTGGCGCAGCTGGCGGTGGATGATCCACCGACCGTGCTGTATGCGCTGCTGGATGGCTACCCGTGGAGCCGCACGGTGATCGCGGTGACGGTGCTGGTGAGCTTCATCTTCTTCGTGACCTCCGCTGATTCGGGGGCGGTGGTGTTGTCCACGCTGTCGTCGCATGGTGGATCACCCGAAGACGATGGTCCGCGCTGGCTGCGGGTGTTCTGGGGCACAGTGATTGCGGTGCTGACCGCAGGGTTGTTGCTGGCCGGCAGCATCGATGCATTGAAATCGGCGGTGGTGCTGGCATCGCTGCCGTTCTCGGCGATCCTGCTGCTGATGATGTGGGGTCTGACCCGCGCGTTCAGTGACGAGGCGCACCGCAAGCGCGCGCTGCAGTACCGGCCCTCGCCGCTGATCGGAGACGATCGCCATCATCAGGGCTGGCGCCAGCGCCTGAGCCAGGCCATGCACTTCCCGGTGCGCGACCAGGTCTACCGCTTCATGGATGACACGGTGAAGCCGGCGATGGAGGCGGTGTCCGAGCAGCTGCGCGGGCAGGGTTGGGATGTATCCACCCGCTTCGAGGCCGGCGACATGGAGCTGACGGTGAACCACGGCGAGCAGCAGGACTTCCTGTACCGGGTGATCCTGAGCGGTTACCTGACCCCGTCGTTCGCCGCACAGCAGCTGCGCAACCAGCGCTACTACCGCGCCGAGGTGCACCTGTTCGAAGGCAGCCAGGATTACGACCTGGTGGGCTACAGCCGCAAGCAGATCATCAACGACATCATCAGCCAGTACGAACGGCACCTGCAGTTCCTGCACCTGAGCCGGTGATGCGGTGGGTGCGGACCGTTGGTCCGCACACC
>NZ_JAXBRE020000002.1:0-56693 GCF_047520985.2 Stenotrophomonas sp. BR163 | reverse complement strand
ATCACCAACCAGTACGCCAACCAGGGCGAACTGACCACCTCGGGGCTGGACCTGGACGCCAGCCGTACTTTCCGCACCGAGGGCTGGGGCAACTTCACCGTGGCCGGCAGCTGGACCCACCTGCTCAGCTTCAAGCAGCCGCTGGTGGCCGGCCAGGCACCGTATGACGGGGCCGGCAACAACCGCCACGGCGCGCTGCCGCGCACCCGCGGCACCACCTCACTGAACTGGGCGGCGGGCGACTGGAGCAGCACGCTGAGCCTGCAGTACGTAAGCGGCTACGACCAGCGCGTGGCGACGGCGACCAGCAACCCGGGGCTGCGTGACCGCGTCAAGCCCTATCACCAGCTGGACTTGTATGTGGCGTACGAAGGGATTCCCAACACCACGCTGTCGCTGTCGGCGCTGAACCTGACGGACAAGGATCCACCGTTCGATCCGGCTGGCGGTTCCAACGGCTTCGACATCAGCCAGTACAACCTGCGCGGACAGTTCGTCTCGCTGGGTGCGCGCTACCGGTTCTGATAGGCCAGCTGTAGAGCCGAGCCCATGCTCGGCTTCCTGTTGCCGAAGAGCAGCCGAGCATGGCCTCGGCTCTACAGCTGGCCTATCAGAACCGGTAGCGCGCACCCAGCGAGACGAACTGTCCGCGCAGGTTGTACTGGCTGATGTCGAAGCCGTTGGAACCGCCAGCCGGATCGAACGGTGGATCCTTGTCCGTCAGGTTCAGCGCCGACAGCGACAGCGTGGTGTTGGGAATCCCTTCGTACGCCACATACAAGTCCAGCTGGTGATAGGGCTTGACGCGGTCACGCAGCCCCGGGTTGCTGGTCGCCGTCGCCACGCGCTGGTCGTAGCCGCTTACGTACTGCAGGCTCAGCGTGCTGCTCCAGTCGCCCGCCGCCCAGTTCAGTGAGGTGGTGCCGCGGGTGCGCGGCAGCGCGCCGTGGCGGTTGTTGCCGGCCCCGTCATACGGTGCCTGGCCGGCCACCAGCGGCTGCTTGAAGCTGAGCAGGTGGGTCCAGCTGCCGGCCACGGTGAAGTTGCCCCAGCCCTCGGTGCGGAAAGTACGGCTGGCGTCCAGGTCCAGCCCCGAGGTGGTCAGTTCGCCCTGGTTGGCGTACTGGTTGGTGATGAACTGGATGCGTCCCTGCGCATCACGCTGCACGCGGCCGGGGAACAGCGTCGGGTTGTCGACGATGAACTGCGCGCTGTCCGGCTTGACCAGGTTGTCCTGCTCGATGCGGTACCCGTCCAGGCCGATGCTGGTATCGCCATCCGGCGACCACACCGCGCCCACGTTGAAGTTGCGCGAGCGTTCGGCCTTCAGGTCCGGGTTGCCGGTGCGGATGTTGGTCACGCCGCGGCTGCCGCCGGGCTGCAGCGGATCCAGCGGATCGATCACCGAGCCGTAGCTGACGGTCTGGCCCGGCGCGATCTCCGGCAGCGACGGTGCGCGGAAACCGCGCGAGAACGAGCCGCGCAGCAGCAGGCTGTCCAGCGGCTGCCAGCGCAGCGCCACCTTCGGCGAGAACGCCTTGCCGAAGTCGTCATAGTGATCGCCTCGGCCGGCCACCTGCAGCTCCAACGTGCGGTGCAGTGGCACGCTCAGTTCGGCATAGGCGGCACTGACCTGGCGCTCGCCGTTGACCACGTTGATGGCCGGGCGCAGTTCGGTGCCCGACAGCACCTGCGCGCTGGTGCGCGCGTCCAGCGATTCCTTGCGGAACTCCGCACCCCAGGCAAAGCCGACCGTACCGGCGGGCATCTCCCACAGCGAGGTCGAGGCCTTCACGTTCAACGAATGCAGCTTGTACCAGCCCGGACGCTTGGTCTGCAGGCGCAGTGCATCCAGTGCCCCCGGCGTGCTGGACGGGTTGAGGAAGTTGTAGCTGCCATCGCGCAGGATCTGTTCGAACGCGTAGCGGTTGACGAAATTGTCGACGTACTCGCGCTGCGCACTCTGCGAGGTCAGCGCCGCGACTTCCCAGTCCCAGCGTTCACCGCTGCCGCGCACGCCGGCCAGTGCACGGTAGAACACCTGGGTGTTGTCCTTCAGGCGCGGGCCGAGATCGAAGAAGGTGTACTCGAACGGCAGCGGCGTGCTGCCCGGGTTGTTCGGGTGGCCGACCGGCAGCACCGCCGGCACGTCGATCAGGGTGCCGGTGGCCGGTTTATACGCGCGCAGGCCCGGGCCGACGGTCAGCGGCGCGCTGAAGATCTGGTCGGCCTTGTTGTGGCTGTACAGCACGTCGGCGAACGCTTCGACGCTGTCATTGAAGCGGTAGGTTGCACTCAACGAGGCCTGCAGGCGCTCGGCGCCGGGCTGCAGGGTCTTGAACGGCTGCGCATTGAAGGCGCAGGCCTGGCCGGGCAGGGTACTGCCGAAGTCGCTGTACGGGCGCAGCTGGCTGCCGTCGGGGCAGTTGGCGAACGGCTGAGGTGCGCGTGGGTTGGACAGCCAGTTGCCACCGGCGGTGGACCAGCCGGCCAGGCGTCCGCCGGGCTTGTCGCGGAAATCGCCGCTGCGGGTATAGGCGCGCTGGTCGGCGTCGAGGCGATCACGCTTGAGCAGGTCCAAGCCCAACAGCACGTTCCAGCCCTGCTGTTCGAGGTCGCCGAAGCCGGCCAGCAGGTTCGCCCTGCGTTCGTTCAGGCCGCCCTGAGTGGCGGTACCGAAGCCGCCACCCACTTCTACACCCTGGAAGTTCCTGCGCAGGATGATGTTGATGACGCCGGCGATGGCATCGGAGCCATACACCGCCGAGGCGCCGTCCTTGAGCACTTCGATGCGCTCGACCGCGCTGATCGGCAGCGCGTTGAGGTCGACGAACGTGTCCTGGGTATTGAGTGCGAAGCCGAAGTTGGACATGCGGTAGCCGTTGACCAGCACCAGCGTGTTCTTCGGCGACAGGCCACGCAGGCCGATCGATGCAGAGCCGGCGGCGAAGCTGCCGGTGTACTGCTCATCGAAACTGTTGCCGGCATTGGCCGACAGGTTGCGCAGCACGTCGGTAAGGGTGGAGCGGCCGGTCTGCTCGATCTGTTCGCGGCTGACGATCTGCACTGGGTTCGGCCCGGCGGTATCACTGCGCTTGATGTTGGAGCCGGTCACCAGCACGGTGCCGAGAGTGGTGCTGTCTTTGCCGGTATCGGCCGATTCAGCGGCGCCGGCAGCGCCGGCGGTGAGGCTCAGTGCAATGGCGCCGGCTAGCAGGTTCAGGGTGGTGCGGTACATGGAAGCGACAACGCCAAACGGGGGAGGAGCCGTCAGTACCGCACGCAGGTACATGCGCCTTCCAATGACGAAAGCGCATTCAGTTATACAGCACAGGCTCTTAATGAACGGAGCGAGGAGTGCGGAGCATTTGGTCCGCACGCTCCTGTAGAGCCGAGCCTACGCTCGGCTGCGCACACTGACCGGAAAGCAGCCGAGCATGGCTCGGCTCTACAGAAGGCAATGCCAGCCCATCACGGCCGCAGCAGCACCTTGCCGTTACGGCCCGAACCGGCGCCCGCCTTCGCCGCTTGGGCGATATCGTCCAGCGCGAAGATCTGCTCCACCGGCAGCGTCAGCTCGCCGCCAGCAGCACGCTTCAGCAACTCGCCAACCAGCCGGCGCTTGTCCTCCACCGCCATCGCCTGGCTGACCTTGCTGCCCCAGAAGCCCTTAACCGTGGCCTCCTTGTAGATCAGTCCGCCGGCAGGAATGTGCATCGGTTCGCCACTCATCACACCGAACGACACCAGCGTGCCGTGGTGGCCGAGCAGGTCGACCAGATCGCCACTGGCGTCGCCGCCGATGGAATCCACCGCGGCCGCCGCCTGTGCTTCGCCAGTGGCTGCGCGCACGCGTTCCTTCCACCCGTCCAACGAGGTGTCGAATACATGATCGATGCCGAGCGCCTGCAACTGCGCTACGGCGGCGGCGTTGCGCACCAGGTTGGCCACATGCACGCCACGCGCCTTTGCCAGCATTGCCAGCGACTTGCCGACCGCGCCGTTGGCGGTGTTCTGCACGATCCACTGGCCCGGCTCGACGTGCAGGAACTCCAGCAGCATCAGCGCGCTCAGCGGCATGGCGATCAGCTGTGCGGCCATCTCGTCCGGGATCGCCTCCGGCATCGGAATCACCATGCGTGCCGGTGCAATGAACGCTTCGGCCCAGGTACCGTGCACCGAGGCGGCGGCGACGCGCTGGCCGATCTGCAGGCCGTCGACACCATCGCCGAGTGCATCGACCACGCCCAGTGCCTCACTGCCACCGATCGCCGGCAGTGTCGGCTTGTACCCGTATAGGCCACGCACGGTCAGCAGGTCGTGGTTGTGGATCGAGGCCAGCACGGTGCGGATGCGCACCTCGCCGGGACCGGGCTCGGGCAGGGCGGCATCGGCAATGGCGAGGACGTCGGCCGGGTTGCCGAAGGAGGAGTACTGGGCAGCGCGCATGGGCGGTGTTCCGGGTAAAGTGGATGTTGTACCGAACTGGGGACGCAGGGCATGTCGACAAGGCGTCGCTGCTGCAACACGGCATCCTGCGACTGATCGTCGCGGCATGTCGTGATTACCGCATCTTGTGTTGACGGTTCGAGTCATCCCCACTATGTTGTGGCCGTCACTCCCGGTCAGCCGCCGCCGCCGGACATGCAGCAAACGTCCCACGGCCCGCCCCTGAAGGCTTGCCGTGTCGACGCGGCCGCCACCGTGCGGACGCAGGTCGCCCCCACGGCCCGGATACCGGCCGCAGGCGCAGGCAGATGCCGACGACCTCCGTTCCCGCACCCTGGCAATCCACCCGTTTGCCCCGTGCGCCGGTATCGCGTCCAGGGCCGCCATGGCATCGACCGCCAAAGCGCGTGCGAGCCTGGAGTTTTACCACCATGACCGACAGTACCTTCCGCGCGGCCGATCTGGCCGGCGCCGGCGATGCTTTGCGCGCTGGTGGCGAGCGCGTGCCGACCTGGATCACCAAGGAGGCCGGCAACCGCCGCCTGCCGTTCGACGCCGAGCGCCTGCAACGCAGCATCGATGCCGTGCATGCCGAGTTCCCGCAGCTGGATGTGAGCGACTACCGCCGCGTGGTGCAGGCAATGGTCGAGCGCAAGCCCAGCCTCAGTGCCGATGATCTGGTCGACCTGTTGATCCGCGAGGCCGAATCGCGGGTGGACCTGGTCGCGCCGGAATGGGAACAGTTTGCTGCGCGCATCTACCTGCGGCGCCTGTACAAGCGTGCCAGCCGCAACCGCTTCTACGATGTCAGCCTGAAATACGGCTCCTACGTGGGCCTGCAGGAAAGCCTGGCTGACCGCGGCATCTACAGCAACGACATCCTGCGCTGCTATTCGAAGGAAGAGCTGCAGCAGGCCGGCGAGATGATCGACCCGGAGCGCGACCGCCTGTTCGCCTACAACGGCCTGTACCTGCTGGCCACGCGCTATCTGGCCAGCGACCGCAGCCGCGAGGTCTATGAGCTGCCGCAGGAGCGCTGGCTGACCATTGCGCTGTACCTGATGCAGGAGGAAAAGCCGCGCGAACGCCGCATGCAGCTGGTCGGCGAGGCGTACTGGGCGCTGTCCAACCTGTACATGACGGTGGCTACGCCGACCCTGGCCAACGCCGGCAAGGTGGGCGGCCAGCTGTCCAGCTGCTTCATCGACACGGTGGACGACAGCCTGCAGGGCATCTATGACTCCAACACCGATATCGCCCGCGTGTCCAAGCATGGCGGCGGCGTCGGTGCCTACCTGGGGTACGTGCGCAGCAGCGGTGCGCCGATCCGGGGCGTGCCCAACTCTTCCGGCGGCGTGGTGCCGTGGATCAAGCAGCTCAACAACACGGCGGTGTCGGTTGATCAGCTTGGCCAGCGCAAGGGCGCGGTGGCGGTGTACCTGGACATCTGGCATCGCGACATCGAAGCCTTCATGGACCTGCGCCTCAACAACGGTGACCAGCGCCTGCGCGCGCACGATGTGTTCACCTCGGTGTGCGTGCCCGACCTGTTCATGGAAGCGGTCGAACGCCGCGCCGACTGGTACCTGTTCGACCCGCACGAGGTGAAGCAGGCCAAGGGCTGGTACCTGCAGGACTTCTACGATGAGAAGCGCGGTTCGGGCAGCTTCCGCGACCGCTATGCCGAGCTGGTGGCCGATGAGCGCATCAGCCGCCGAACGGTGAAGGCCATCGATCTGTTCAAGCGGATCATGCTCAGCCAGCTGGAGACCGGCAACCCGTTCCTGTTCTACCGCGACGAGGTCAATCGCAGGAACCCGAACAAGCACGCGGGCATGATCTATTCCAGCAACCTGTGCACCGAGATCCTGCAGAACATGAGCCCGACGCGGATGATCCAGGAGATCGTCAGCGGCGACCAGATCGTCACCACGCGCCGTGCCGGTGACTTCGTGGTCTGCAACCTGTCCTCGATCAACCTCGGCCGGGCGATCAGTGCACCTGATGACCTGCTGGCCACCGATGTGCTGGAGCGCCTGATCCCGATCCAGGTGCGCATGCTCGACAACGTGATCGACCTCAACGCGTTGCCGGTGCCGCAGGCCACGATCACCAACCACAAGTACCGTGCCATCGGCCTGGGCACGTTCGGTTGGCACCACCTGCTGGCGCAGCAGGCGATCCAGTGGGAATCTCCGGATGCCGAAGCATTGGCCGACCGTCTCTACGAACGCATCAACTTCCTGACCATCCAGGCCAGCGCGCAACTGGCGCGGGAGAAGGGCAGCTACCCCATGTTCGCCGGCAGCGATTGGCACAACGGACGCTACTTCCGTGACCGGGGCTACAGCGGCGCGGCCTGGGACAGCCTGGCCCGCGAAGTCGCCACGCATGGCCTGCGCAACGGTTGGCTGCTTGCAGTTGCGCCGAACATGAGCACCGCGCAGATTGCAGGCTCCACGGCCTCCATCGACCCGATCTACAGCGCGTTCTACTACGAGGAAAAGAAGGACTTCCGGCGGCCGGTGGCGGCGCCGGGCCTGTCGCTGGAGACCTGGCCGTACTACGAGAAGGGCGCCTACAAGGTCGACCAGTTCGCCAGCGTGCGCCAGAACGCGCGCCGCCAGCGCCATGTCGACCAGTCGATCAGTTTCAACCTGTACGTGCCCAGCACCATCCGTGCGAGCACGCTGCTGGAGCTGCACCTGAGCGCCTGGCGCGAAGGCCTGAAGACCACCTACTACGTGCGCTCCAACGACATCGACATCAGCGAATGCGAGTGGTGCTCAAGCTGACCGCTGCGACCGCTGTAGAGCCGAGCCCCGCGCTCGGCTCAGACGCGAAGAGCAGCCGAGCGCGGGCTCGGCTCTACATCCGCAACGCACGCAACACGAAGGTAGACGACCATGGCAACCCCCCTCGATCGCATCAAGATACTCGAACCACGCCATCCCAACCGCAGCACCGGCATCATCAACGGCCAGACCAGCGGCATCCTCAACTGGAACGATATCCCGTACCCGTCGTTCTATCGGGCCTACAAGGAACTGTCGACCAACTTCTGGATTCCCGACGAAGTGGACATGAAGCTGGATGCGCGCCAGTACGGTGAGCTGTCCGGGCGCGAGAAGAACGCTTACGACTCGATCATCGGCCTGCTGGCCACGCTGGATTCGCCGCAGACGCGCTTCATCTACAACGTGGCCGAGTACATCACTGATCCGGCCGCGCATGCCAACGCGGCGATCATCGGCCAGCAGGAAGTGATCCATAACGAGAGCTACAGCTACGTACTGGCCTCGATCACCGACCTGCCGAACCAGAACCGCATCTTCGAGATCGCCCGCACCCACCCAACCATCATCAAGCGCAATGCCCCGATCATGGGCGCGTATGACGACTTCATGCGCGAGAAGACCGCCGAGACCCTGCTCAAGTCGCTGATCCAGTCCTCGATCCTGGAAGGCATCAACTTCTATTCCGGTTTCGCCTACTTCTACAACATGGTGCGGCAGAACCGCATGAACGGCACCGGCAAGATCATCAGCTTCATCAATCGCGACGAGCTGGCCCATACCAAGTTCATCAGCGAGCTGATCCGCGCCATCATCGGTGAAAACCCCGAGCTGCAGACCAATGAGTTGACCGCCTATGTGCACCAGTCATTCGAACATGCCATCGAGCTTGAGACGCAGTGGTCGTCGGAGGTGCTGGATGGCATCGATGGCATCGACGTGGACGAGATGGTGCGCTACGTGAAGTACCGCGCCAACAAGATGGCCGGCATGCTCGGGATCGAGCGCCTGTACAGCGACACCACCGACAACGTGATGCCGTGGATCAAGGCCTACGCCGACAACTTCACCGAGACCAAGACCGACTTCTTCGAGATGCGCAATGCAAGTTACAAGAAGACCAACGTCGACAACGGCTTCGACGATCTCTGAGTCCGGCGCCGCGCTGAGCATCCTGATGGTGGTCGCCTCCTTGAGCGGCAACACCCGTGAGCTCGGCCGGCAGATCGCCGAGCGCTGCCGCGCGGCAGGTCATGCGGTGCACTGGCAGGAGGCCGATGACCTGCGGCAGGCGCCGCCGCTGGCTGCAGACGAGGCCGACCTGGTGCTGCTGGGCTGCTGGACCGACAACGCCGGGCGCACGCCAGCGGAGATGAAGGCGTGGGTGGCCGGCATTGCCGAGCGCGGTCAGCAGCCACGCCAGCTGGCGGTGTTCGGTACCGGCGAAACGCAGTGGGGGCAGGAGTACTACTGTGGCGCCGTGCACCGGCTGATCCGCTATTTCCGCAGCGACTACCCGCCGCTGGAGATCGAACAGATGCCGCATGGCGAGCGTCATGCTGAAGCCGTCGACGCCTGGACCGATGCGGTCCTGGCCCACTACTGGAGCAACCACGATGCAGATCATCGACGCCACCACGCCTGAGCAGTTCCAGCAGCTGCTGGCCGAGCACCCGCGGGTGCTGGTGGATTTCCACAAGGACCACTGCCCGGGATGCCGGATGCTAGAGATGTCGCTGCACCGGGTGGCCAACAGCGTCGCGGGGCAGGGCACCACGTTGCTGCGCGTGCAGCTGGAGGTGCTGGGTGAGGCGTTCTTCAGGGAGCTGGGGCTGCGGCAGACGCCGACGCTGTCTCTGTTCCGTGACGGCGACGAACGCACGCGCCTGGCCGGGTTCCAGTCGCCGCAGCAGATCGAAGCCGCGATCGCGTTGCATTTGTAGAGCCGAGCCCATGCTCGGCTGCCGTTCGCGCGGTGAGCGATGAGTCGGGCATGGCTCGACTCTACAAGGGCATCCACGCATGGCGTGGATCTACCGGGGCAGGGTCCGTGGTTTGGCGTCAGGCTCCGCTGAAGGTATCCACCAGCAGCTTCACGTTCAGCACCACAATCACCAGCGCGATCACCCAAGCGATCGCGCCCAGCCAGCGCGGGGCCACCAGCGCGCCCATCGTCACCTTGTCGGTCACGATCCGTACCAGCGGGATGATCGCGAATGGCAGCTGCATCGACAGCACCACCTGGCTCAGCACCAGCAGCTTCACCGCGCCCTGGTCGCCGAACAGCAGGATCACCACCACCACCGGAATGATCGCCAGCGCACGTGTGATCAGCCGTCGCAGCCACGGCGGCATTCGCAGGTGCAGGAAGCCTTCCATCACGATCTGGCCGGCCAGCGTCGCGGTGACTGTCGAATTCAGGCCCGACGCCAGCAACGCGATCGCAAACAACGTCGCCGCCGCGCCCAAGCCCAGCATCGGCGCCAGCAGCTGGTGCGCCTGCTCGATGTCTTCCACGTCGAATCGGCCATTGGCATGGAACACGGCCGCCGCCAGGATCAGGATGCTGGCGTTGATGAACAATGCGAGCGTCAACGCAAGGGTGCTGTCGGTGACCGCCCAGCGCAGTGCGCTGCGGCGGCCTTCATCCGTGCGCGGGTAGGCGCGGGTCTGCACGATGGACGAATGCAGGTACAGGTTATGCGGCATCACCGTGGCACCGATGATGCCGATCGCAATGTACAGCGCGTTCGGATCGGTCACCACCTGTGCGCGCGGAATGAATCCGCCCAGCACCGCCATCACTGGCGGGGCAGCCATCGCGATCTGCACCACGAAGCAGGCGAAGATCACCATCAGCAGCGCGATCACGAACGCTTCTAGCGCACGGAAGCCGCGGTTCATCAGCAGCAGAACCAGCAGCGTATCCAGCGCAGTGATCACCGCGCCCCAGAGCAGTGGCAGGTCGAACAGCAGCTTCAGCGCGATCGCGGTGCCGATCACTTCGGCCAGGTCGCAGGCGATGATCGCCGCCTCGCACAGCGCCCAAAGTGCCAGGTTCACCGGCTTCGGGTAGCGGGCGCGGCAGGCCTGCGCGAGGTCCATGCCGGTGGCGATGCCAAGCCGTGCCGACAGCGCCTGCAGGATCACCGCCATCAGGTTGGAAATGAGGATGACCGACAGCAGCAGGTAACCAAAGCGCGAACCGCCGGCGAGGTCGGTTGCCCAGTTGCCCGGGTCCATGTAGCCGACCGAGATCATGTAGCCCGGGCCGAGGAAGGCCAGCAGGCGGAACCACCAGTGACCCTTGTCGGGTACCGCCACCGAGGCGTTGAGCGCGCCCAGGCTGGCCGGAGTGGAGGCCGAAGGGTCGCGGGGCGCCAGGGAGTTCATGGGGCTGAATATAGCTTCTGCTATAGTCATTAGCAACGTGAAACAATCGTCTTTATCGCGTTACTGGTCCAGAATTCAGGTTCAACACCGGATCACCCCGAAAGGACAGGCGCAGGCGTGGGCAATACCGACGATTCGACATCGCTGAAGAGCACCCCTCTGATCGAGGCCGAGCGCCAGGTCGAGAGCTTCCGTCAAGTGCGCGAGGCGCACCGGATGGAGCTGGTGGAGGACTATGTCGAGCTGATCTCGGACTTGCTGGCCGACGGCGGCGAGGCCCGCCAGGTCGACATCGCGACGCGTCTGGGCGTGGCCCAGCCCACCGTGGCGAAGATGCTGCGGCGCCTGGCCCGCGATGGCTGGGTGGTGCAGCGACCGTACCGCGGCGTGTTCCTGACCCCGGAAGGCGAGGCGCTGGCCCATGCCAGCCGCCAGCGCCACCAGACCGTGGAGCGTTTCCTGCTGGCGCTGGGGGTGGATGCAGATACCGCGCGACGCGATGCCGAGGGCATCGAGCATCACGTGAGCGAGCAGACGCTGGCTCTGTTCGAGGCATTCGTGCGCAGGGCCGAGGGCGGCTGAGCCACGTTTCCTGTAGAGCCGAGCCATGCTCGGCTGCTGTTCGCGCGATGACAGGGAGCATCCACGCATGGCGTGGATCTACAATCCAGGCGGGCAGCGCGCCTGCTGCTGCGCGCACGCCCGTTTCGTCCATTCCTTCAACACCGGCTGCAGGCCTTGGTAACGCCGGCCTTGCCAGCCATTGGCCAGCACGGTCCCATCCGCATCGATCAGCACCAGGTTCGGTGGTGCCAATCCGGCCAATGCCTGCAGTGCCGGCATGCGCGCGGCGCGGCGCGGGTCCAGTACCGGCCACGGCATCTCCTGCGCGTGCATGTAGCGGCGCAATGCAGCCTCGCTCTCATCCAGACTGACGTACACCACTTCGGTATCGGCGCCGGCTTGGCGCAGGGCATCACGCACGCTGCGCAGCGTGGGTACGAAGGCATGGCACGGTGCACACCAGTCGGCGCCGAAGTACAGCGCCACCAGTTTCGGCGGCGACGACCACTGCATCGGCCGTAGCGATCGCTGCTCCGGCCGCATCAGCGAGGCGGAAACCTGCGCGTGCAGGTCCGCAGCCATCGCCGGTGCGGCCAGCAGCATGGCACAGGCCAGCAACAACGCTCGCAGGGCTTCAGAACGCATAGCGCAGGTTGACGTACCACGAACGTGCAAAGCGCGGCCCGTAGACATAGTCGCTGTCACGCAGCGCGCCCATTTCCAGATCTTTCTGGCGCTGGTCGAATACGTTCTTGACGCCCGCAGCTACCGACACTTCCTGCTGCGCCTGCGTGCCCAGATGCCGGTGCCAGCGCGCACCAAGGTCGGTGACCAGGAACGAGCGTGTGCGGTGCAGCTCGCCCAGCCGGTTGTTCAGCACCGACATCGGCCCGGTATGGCGCAGCGCGACGAAGGTTTCCCACGGTTCGGCCGGCATCCAGCTGAGCTGCGCCAGGCCGGTCCAGCGCGGTGTCTTCAGGTAATCGCGGCTTTCGATCACGGTGTCGCCACCGTCGCCACTGTCGTCGAAGATGCGCTGCGGTTCGCGGAAGCGCGAGCGGTACCACGAGGCACCGGCGGTCAGGCGCCATTGCGGCGACGGTTGCCAGCCGAGGTTGGTTTCCGCCCCCAGCACGTTGGAGCCGGATGCGTTGTAGCGCAGCTGGCTCAGTTGTCCGTCATCGCCGCGCTGGATCTCGCCCAGCGCGAAGGTGTCGCGGATGCGTGCATAGGAGGCGGTAGCATCCCAGCTCCACACTGGATTGGCCGGGTCCGAGCGCCAGTCGAAGCCGAACAGGGTGGTCAACGCGCGCTCTTCCTTCAGGCCATCGGTGTTGCGCACGCGCACCTGCTCGCCACCCAGCGTATCGACGTGCACGTCCTCGACGAAGATCTCCGGCGCACGGAAGCCGGTGGCGATGCCGGCGCGCCATTTCAGGTTGGGCGTGGCCTGCCAGGCCAGGGCGATGCGCGGCGAGAACACCGCGCTGTCCAGTTCCGAGCTCTTGTCCACGCGTGCGCCCAGTACCAGGTCGACGTTGTCACGCAGGCTCCATTCGTCCTGGATGAAGGCGCCCAGGTTGTGGAAGGTTGCATCTTCCAGCACCGCCAGGCGCTGCCCGTCACCGGTCCGGTTGCCGTCGCGCAGCGCCTCGTGCTTGTACTGCACACCGAAGGCCAGCGCGTGCGCGCCCAGCCGCCAGTTCAACTGGCTGTCGATGTAGTGCAGCGGGTTGTGGGTGCGGCCGTATTGGCGCCACGAACGCGAGGCCGCGCTGCCGGCCACGTTGGGATCCAGCTGCGACGGGTCATAGCCGGGTGCAGACGGATCGGTAACCACGTCGCCAAGACCACCGTAGAAACTGTCGCGGTCGATGTCGGCGAAGGCGTAGGCCAGGCGGAAATCGACGTCGGCATTGATTTCCTGATCCCACGACACGCTGCCGCGCCGGTATTTCGTATCCAGCGATTCGGCGATGTTGGCCAGGTATTCGGGCTGATCCAGTCGATTGCCGCCACGCCGGGTTTCATCGGTCACCTGCAGGTCCAGGCGCAGCCGCGTGCCCGGCGTGGGCGCGTACCAGGCCTGCAGCCCGCCGACCTTGAGGTTCTTGCGGGTGATCTCGGTGTAGCCGTCACCGTTGTAGTCGATGCCGCTGTTCCAGTTGCGCTGGGCAATCACTGAAAGCCCGGCGTCGGCATCTTTCGCCACCAGGTCCAGGCGCACGTCGGCATTCTTCTGCGGTGTGCCCTTCAGGACATCCACGCCGGCTTGCACATGGCCGCCGCTGCGCGGCGGCAGCGGCGGAATCAGGTTGATCACACCGGCCACCGCACCCGGGCCGTACAGCGCCGAGCCGCCGCCCTTGACCACTTCGATGCGGTCGACGAACCCGGCCGGGATCTGTTCCAGGCCGTACACGCTGCCCAGCGTGGACAACAGCGGGATGCCATCGAACAACAGCTGGTTGTAGGCACCGGGCAGGCCCAGCAGCTGCACTTCGCTGGTGTTGCAGTTCTGGCAGTTGCTTTCCACGCGTAGGCCGTTGATCAGCTCGGCGGCGCGCGAGAAGTCGGTGGCCGCGCGCAGCGCGATGTCTTCCTTGCGCAGCACTTCGGTGCGGATCGGGACATCGGATAGCAGGCGTTCGCTGCGGGTGGCGGTGCTGACCTTGACCTGCACGCGGTCCAGCTCGGTGGGCTTCGAGGTGGCGGCCAGTGCAGGCAGCGGCATCGTCAGGGCAATGGCGGCGGCCAGGGGCAACCGTCGGAAGCGGTGGGGCATAAAGCGCATGAGGGCGTCGTCCTTGTGGGAAGAAAGGCGGCGAGGGCGACCTGGCTGACGCATATGAAAGCAATGACTTATTAATATAGCAAATGCTATATAACGAAGCTGCAGCAATCTCGGGTGGAGCGCCGGCCGAGTCAGATCATGCAAGCGTTATAACATTACATCTGACAGCGACCACCCTGCCGGTGGTCATATGCGGAAGATGGAGTAGTCGTGGGGGTAGTGGGGACGGGGTCAGAGCCGCTTCCCTTGTAAAGGGATCCGCTCGAGGAGCGGATCGTCAGCCGCGGCGGAACGCAGCGGGCGTGCGGGCGCCGACGATGATCATGCGGATCATCGTGGAGATCTGTTCGACCAGCTCCGGATCCTTCTCCGGCGGCAGGTCCATGGCGGTGGCGCCCATCGCGAACACCAGCCGGGTGATGGCCTTGGCCACCAGTTCCGGAGCGTGCAGCACCGCGCCATCCAGTGCGGCCAGGCGCACCAGGTCGTGCTGCAGCTCTTCCTCGAAATAATGCAGCTCGCGTTCGACTGCGTGCTTGAAGTCGTCCGAGCCGACCGCGCCTTCGCGCAACAGCACATGCAGCAGCTTGTCGTCGGCGCGCAGCTGTTCCATGAAGGTCTCCACCGAGACCCGCACCACGCTGGTGGCGGTGGAGGTGGCACGCTGGCGCGCCTGGCCGATGATGGTGCGCAGCGAGCGGCCGGCCGCGTCGATCAGCGCTACGGCCAGTTCGTCCATGTCGCGGAACTGCCGGTAGAAGCTGTTCGGCGCGATGCCGGCCTCGCGTGCCACTTCGCGCAGGCTGAGCGTGGACAGGCTGCGGTGCGGCCCGATCAGTTTCAGGGCGGCGGCCAGCAGATCCTCGCGGCTCACCGTACGGCGGGCCGGGCTGTTGGCATCTTCAGGCGTCGACAAGACGGTGGCGGCGGCCATGGCGGTTCCGGTGGGGCGAGGCTGAATCATACCCAATTCGGTTCAATATACACATGTATACACAGGTGTATGTGCGCCCGTATAGTGCGCCTATGAGCGCTGTCGTCCGTCCATCCCTGTTCTCTCCGTACCGCTGGGTCTCGCCGTCGCTGTTCGATTTCTGGGCGGGCCAGCTCAATCCCCTGTGGACCCTGCGTGAGCCGGTGGCCCGCCTGGTCCGGCGCGAGCCGGCCGGCGAGGGCGCGGCGACCCTGGTCCTGCGCACCAACCGGCACTGGGCCGGCATGCGCGCGGGCCAGCACGTCACCCTGGGCGTGGAGATCGAAGGACGCCTGTGGCAGCGCAGCTACAGCCCCACTGCGCTGGGACCGCGCGAACTGGCGATTACCGTCAAGGCGGTCGAGGGCGGCCGAGTCAGCCAGCATCTGGTCAGCCATGCGCAGCCGGGCGAGCTGTTCCGCCTGGAGGCTGCGTTCGGAGAATTCCAGCTGCCGGCCGCGGCTCCGGTATTGCTGCTGGCGGCCGGTAGTGGCATCACGCCGATGCGCAGCCTGCTGCGCGAAGCCTGCCAGCGCCCGCTGGCCGCGCCGGTGGACCTGTTCTACTGGGAGCGCAGTGCCGCCCAGCTGCAGTTCCGCGATGAGCTGCAGGCACTGGCCGCGCGCCAGCCGAACCTGCGTGTGCACCTGCTGACCACCCGCGAAGGCGATGTGCCTGCCGCACGCATCGATTCCCACGATCTGCGGGTGGCCGGCGATGACACCCCGTTGGCGCAGCGCCACGTGCTGGCCTGTGGCCCGGATGGATTCGTTGCCGCTGCGCGCGAACGCCTGGCGCACCAGGTTGCGGGTTTCCAGGCGGAAGCGTTCACTCCGCCGGCGCCGTTGCGTGATGCCAGCAGCGAAGGCGAAGTGTCGCTGACCCTTGCCCGCAGTGGCCGCCAGCTCAGCGTGCCGCGCGGCCGCTCGTTGCTGGAAAGCCTCGAAGCCCATGGCATCAAGCCCAAGCATGGCTGCCGCATGGGCATCTGCAACACCTGCAGCTGTGACCGCGTCAGTGGCGCCACCCGCCACCTGCGCACCGGCGACCTGCAGTCCGAATCGGCACAGCCGGTACGGATCTGCGTGAGCGCACCGACCACCGACCTGACCCTGGATCTCTGAGGACGCCTGCCATGACCCGCGCCACCGACCGTGCCCTGAGTACTGCCGAGATGCATGCCTTCGGCGAGGAACTCGACGCGATCCGCGACCGTGTGATCGGCAGCCTCGGCGCCTCCGATACCCGCTACATCCGCCGCGTGGCCGCCGCCGTGCGCTGGTTCGGCGTGGGTGGCCGTGGCCTGCTGTTCCTGGCGGCGTTTTCGCCGCTGTTCTGGATGCCGCTGCTGTGGCCGGCCGCGATCACCGGCACGCTGCTGCTGGCGCTGTCGAAGATCCTGGAGAACATGGAGCTGGGCCACAACGTGATGCACGGCCAGTTCGACTGGACCGGTGATCCCAAGCTCAATGGCAACACTTACGAGTGGGACATCGTTGCCACCGCCGACAACTGGCGCAAGACCCACAATTTCCGCCACCACACCTACACCAATGTGCGTGGCATGGACGATGACATCGGCTACGGCCTGCTGCGCATCTTCCCGGAACAGCGCTGGAAGCCGTTCTACCTGCTGCAGCCGATCATCGCGCCGATCTTCGCACTGCTGTTCCAGTGGGGCGTGGCCGCGCAGGACCTTCGCCTTGGCCGCTGGCTGAAGGGCCGCATGAGTGCCCGTGCGATGTGGCTGCAGACCCGCCCGGTGGCGCGCAAGATGCTGCGCCAGGTGCTGAAGGACTACGTGTTCTTCCCGCTGCTGGCGGGTCCGTTCTTCCTCACCGTGATGCTGGGCAACCTGGTTGCCAACGGCCTGCGCAACATCTGGACCTACGTGATCATCTTCTGCGGGCATTTCACCGCCGAATCGGAAACCTTCCCCAAAGAGTGCCTGCGCAATGAGTCGCGCGGCCACTGGTACCTGCGCCAGCTGCGCGGTTCGTCCAACATCAGCGGTGGCTTCCTGATCAACGTGCTGTCGGGCAACCTCAGCCACCAGATCGAGCACCATTTCTACCCGGATCTGCCGGCCAATCGCTATGCGGCCATCGCCAAGGAAGTGAAGGACATCTGCCGCCGCTACGGCCAGCACTACAACAACGGCTCGCTGCCGCGCCAGTTCGGCCAGGTGGTCTGGCGCATCCTGCGCCACGCATTCCCGAGCAAGCCGCGCCGCCTGCCGATGCCGGACATCATGTCCGCACCGGCATCGGCCAACGCGGGCTGATCGACTCAGCCCGCCTTCGCCAGGGCCGCCTGCTCGCGGTCCAGGCGTCGCAGGAACACCTGCATTTCCTTGCGTGCCTGCTGGTCGCCCTTGCTGCCGGCCACGCTCAAGCCCCGCTGCCATGCCTCACGGGCCGCCTGTGGCTGACCACTGGCCAGCCAGGCTTTGCCCAGCAGCTTCCAGGCTGCCGAGTACTGCGGATCAAGCACCACGCAGCGGCCCAGGTGGGTTGCCGCGCGTACCGGGTTGCCGGCATCCAGCCAGCCCTTGCCCAGGCCGAAGCGCAGCAGTGCGCCGTCCTTGCCTGCGGCAAGCATGCATTCCAGAGCTTCGATGTTCATCCGCGCACCTCCACCAGCAGTTCGGCCGGGCCGGGCTGGAAGCGGCCGCGATGGAACAGCAGTGGCGCGCCGCCGTTCTCGTGCACTTCGATGATGCGGCCGGCCAGCAGCAGGTGATCGCCCACCGGCCACTGCGCGTGGCGGGTACAGGTGAGATGGGCGACCGCACCGGTGATGCGGGGCGGAGCGTCCTCGTCGTCATCCAGCAATGCCAGGCCGTCGAAGCGGTTGCGGACCTGTGGATCGGCGAAGCGCCGGGCCAGTGCTTCCTGGTCGGCCGCCAGCACGCTGAGCGCAAAGCGTGTGGCACGCTGGAAGATGGACAGGCTCTGTGCGTGCAACGCCAGGTTCCACAGCACCAACGGCGGCTGCAGTGAGACCGGTACGAACGAGTTGATGGTCAGGCCGACCGGCTTGCCCTGTGCATCGCGCGCGCAGACGATGGCCACGCCGGTCGGGAAATGGCCGAGCAGCCGCCGCAGGGCACGCGGCGGCATCTCGACCGATGGCACCGGGGCCGGCGCGGGGAACACTCCTGCCCACGGCCCGGCGTAGGGCAGTGTCTCGCCGCTCATGAGGCCCTGGCCTGGCGATAGCGCCGGCCGACCTCGGCCCAGTTGATGATGTTGAAGAAGGCGCCGATGTAGTCCGGGCGGCGGTTCTGGTAGTGCAGGTAGTAGGCGTGTTCCCAGACATCCAGTGCCAGGATCGGGGTGTTGCCGGACAGGCCGACGGCTGCACCCATCAGCGGGCTGTCCTGGTTGGCGCTGCTTTCCACCTGCAGGCGACCATCGCGATCGCGGGTCAGCCAGGCCCAGCCGCTGCCGAAGCGGGTCTGCGCGGCCTTGCTGAACGCATCCTTGAAGGCATCGAAGCCGCCAAGGTCACGGTCGATGGCGGCGGCCAGTTCATCATCGGGTGCACCACCGTTGGGGCTGAGCACGGTCCAGAACAGGCTGTGGTTGGCGTGGCCGCCGCCGTTGTTGCGCACCGCGCCACGCTGCGCCTCGGGCACGGCATCGAGGTTGGCGATCAGCGCCTCGACCGGTTGCTCGGCGATGCCGGCCTGCTCGATGGCGGCATTGAGGTTGTTGACGTAGGTCTGGTGGTGCTTGCTGTGGTGGATCTCCATCGTGCGCGCATCGAAGTGCGGCTCGAGGGCGTCATAGGCGTAGGGGAGCGGGGGAAGCGAGTACGACATCGAAGCAATCTCCGTGGGGAAGGCCAGGGGGCTGGCCGTGGGGAGATCGTTATCGCACCTCAACATTGGTTGAGGTCAAGGGCAGAAGCGATGGACATCGAGGCATGGTAGTGCCGGCCGCTGGCCGGCAACCCGACCCGCCCTGAATGCCGGCCAGCGGCCGGCACTACCTTTCACTACCTCAACTCAACCAGTCCTTGCACGCGCCATCTACCTGATCGCCGCACGCTTGCTGCATCCTCTGCTGCAGCCGCGCCAGTGTCTCGGCACCCTGGTGCTTGCCGCTCCACGCCTTCAGCTGCCCGGCCAGGCGCTCGAAACGCTGGCGGGTGCGCTGGTGGTAACCCGACGGCTGCGCCTCCAGTTCGGCGATCAGCGAGGCGGTGGCCTGCTCGATGCGCGGCGCGTCGTTCGGCGCCAGCTTCAGCAACCCCTCCACGTACAGCACGCCCCATTGCACGCGGGTGGCCGGGCCCTCCGTACCGTCGTAGGCACGCTTCAACCACTCCAGCGCCCCGGCGGTATCGCCGCGCTGCTCGGCCAGTTCGGCCAACTCGGGCATGTAGTAGTACGGCTGTTCGCTACGCTTCAGTTCGGCCAACAACAGTGCCTCGGCACCCGCGTCGTCACCGACCTCGCGCAATGCGTACGCCGCGCTGCTGATCGTTGCCTGGCGCGCATGCGCATCGGTGGCGGCTGCATCGGCAGCGGCCACGCGCTGCTTGACCCGGTCGACCAGGGCCGCGGGCAGTGCGCCCTTCGGTTGTTGCTGGCGGGCAAGCGATACTTCGATCAGCGCCCGCGACAATGCGTCGTCGGCGCGGTCGCCGCGCTCGGCATCTGCGCGTTCCAGCGCGACCAGCAGCTGCTGGCCCAGCGTGTTGCGGGTGGCCGGCCCAGTACTGGCCTGCGTGACCAGCTGTGCGCCTGCATAGCCCAGCAACTCACGGTTGCGGCGGACTTCGGCCGGCTGCGCCAGCACGGCCTGCAGCAGCTCGCGTACTTCGGTGGGCGAGGCATCGGGCTTGTCCGCTGATGCCAAGGCCAGCAAGGCGAAGCGGCGCTGCAGGGCGGCATCCGGTGCCGACCTGGACAGCTGGCGTAACACGTCCTGACTCTTGCGCTCGCCGGCCAGGCGGTTGGCGTCGACTTCCCAGCCGTAGTCGCCCAGCACCTGCCAGTCTTCGGCGGCCAGTCTGTCCGGCGTGGTCAGGGCTGTGGCCAGGGTGGCGGCGATTGCGCTACGGCGCCCGGCGGCGACGGTCAATGCCCGGGTCAGTTCGGCGGCGTCGTTGCCACCGGCCACGCGGGTAAGTTCATTGCGCTGTGGGTCCAGTACGATCAGGGTCGGGTAGCCGCGCACCCCGAAGCGTTCGCCCCAGGCCTGCGCACCTTCCTCGTCGCCATCCAGGTAGACCGGCACGAACTTGCCGGTCAACGCGATGAAGGCCGGGTCCTTGAACAGGCCGGCCTTGAGCTGGTTGCACGGCGGGCACCAGACCGCGCCCCAGTACAGCAGCACCGGCTTGCCGCTGTCTGCGGCTTCGGCGAAGGCATCATCGACGTCACCCTGGCGCCACGCGATTCCCTTGGCCGGCGCAGGTGCCTCGGCGGAGTTGGCGGTGGAAACCGGGGCCGGGGTGCAGGCGCTCAGCGCCGAAGCCAGCAGCAACACGGAAAGCGCGACGCGCATCGGCGGCATCTCGAAGGGGGACAGTCCATTGTAGGAATGGCCGGGGAGTGTGCTGATTCAGTTTGCTTATATCGGCTGGGCAGCTGGGCATGACACCCGCTGCCTTCAGGCGGCCGCCCGCACCATCTGCTGGTAGACCAGTCCGTTGAACTCGCCGGCCTCACCGTCAATCACGAAGCCATAGCGCAGATAGGTCGGCACGGCATTGAGCGATGCGCGCACGGTCAGGACCGGCTCGCGTACCTGCGGCAGCACCGCCTCGAACAGGGCATGGCCGATGCCCTGTCCCTGGCAGGCGGGATCGACGAACAGCATCGCCAGGTGGCGGCCGTCCTTCAGCTCGACCACGCCGACGATACGGCCGTCCTGCTCGGCCACCAGGATATGGTTGTCGCCGCCGAGGCGTTCACCGAACGCATCGGCGGCGGCGACATTGCCGAACGTGGCGATGCCGGCTGCGCTGAGCGAGGGCGCCACCGCCGCAGTGAACGCGGCCAGGCACACCGCGCTGATCGCGGGCAGGTCATCGACGCGGGCAGGGCGGATGTTCGGCATGCAGTGTTCTTCCCGTGGCGGGCTGCGCGTCATCGCTGCCCCGTGCCTGCACGCTAAGCTGCAGGCATGAGTGATTTCAATCCCGCGTACGCTGCGTTGTTTCCAGGGCAGGGCTTGAGCCTGGGCCTGATGACGCCGGTGGCGTCGCAGGGGCTGGCCGATCCGCATGAGGCGCGGCGCATCGCGCGGTTGGCCGACGAACTCGGCTTTGCCGCGTTGTGGGCGCGCGACGTGCCGTTGATGGTGCCGCAGGGTCCGGACGCGGTAGCGAGCGCGCTGGATGAACCGTTCCTGTGGCTGGGCATGCTGGCCGCTGCGACCGAGCGTATCGTGATCGGCAGCGCGGCCATCGTGCTGCCATTGCGGCAGCCGCTGCAGGTGGCGAAGTCGGCCCTGAGCCTGGACCGGATCAGCGGCGGACGCTTCGTGCTGGGGCTGGGTTCGGGTGATCGCCCGGAAGAATTCGCTGCGTTCGGCGAGGATCTGGAGGGCAGGGCGGCAACGTTCCGTGAGCGCTGGTCGCTGCTGCGCGCGGCGCTGTCACCGGCGGCCGATGAGCGGACCGCCGTACTGCAGGCGACCGGTGGCTTCGATGTGCTGCCGGCGCCGGCAACGCGCATTCCGATGCTGGTGGTGGGTACTGCGCGGCAGAGCCTGCAGTGGATCGCGCGTGAGGCCGAAGGCTGGGCCACCTATCACCGCGAAGAGGCCGCGCAGGAAGGGCGCATCGGCCTGTGGCAGCAGGCGCTGGCGCAGCGCGGCGGACCAGGCAAGCCGTTCGTGCAGTCGATGCTGCTGGACCTGCAGGCCGATCCGCAGGCGCCAGCCGAGTCGCTGCCGCTGGGCCTGAAGGTCGGCCGCGATGGCCTGCGTGACTATCTGCTGCGCGTGCATGCGCAGGGCGTGGCGCACGTGATGCTCAACCTCGTCGACAACGGGCGGCTGATGGACGCGGTGCTGCGTGAGATCGGGGAGCAGGTTCTGCCGCATTTGCTCCGGTAGGTGTCCACCTTGATGGACACGCTCCAGCAGTCGAGCACGGCTCGACTCTACATGGGGTTCGCATCTGCGTATCATTCGCATTTGATACCCCGATGCCGGATCCCCACGTGACCCAACCTTCCCCCATGCACCCGACCGGACGCCTGTTCGCCGCGGTCGCTTTTATCGAGGCCGTGACCTGGGCCGGCCTGCTCATCGGCATGTGGATGAAGTACGGCCCGATGGCCAACGTGGCGCTGGTGAAGCTGTTCGGGCCGCTGCACGGCGTGGCCTTCCTGGTCTATGTGGCAGTCACCCTGTTTGCTGCCGTGCGCCTGCGCTGGCCGTGGTGGGCCAGTGCCCTGGCCCTGCTGGCAGCCATCCCGCCGCTGGTGACGCTGCCGTTGGAGTGGTGGTTCAAGCGCCGTGGCCTGCTCGGCCTGCGTGCAATGCGCTGAACCCACTGTTGCGGGCCCATTCAAGAGAATGGGTATCAAATGCAAATACGAGCCGTTATCATTTAAGGGCGGCATCTGGCCCTTAGCAGGGTCGGTGCCGGGTGGGGCGCGCAGGCGCGTCCGGCCAATCCTTCCCTGTTACGGCTGGTGTTTCATGCACGCACGTCCCGTCGTTCCCGGCTTGCCGGCGCTGGTGTTGGCTGCCCTGATCGGCACCATGGCGATGATGTCCTTCGTCGCCGTGATCGGCCCGGTGGTCCGCATGCTCGGTTTGTCCGAGTGGCATGCCGGGCTGTCAGTCACCGCCGCAGGCGTGTTGTGGATGCTGGCCGCGCGCCCCTGGGGCCAGCTCAGCGACCGCATCGGCCGCAAGCGTGTGCTGATGCTGGCGATGAGTGCCTACACCGTGGTCTACATCGCGCTGGCGGTGTTCATCGACGTGGCCCTGCAGGCGGTGCCGCCGGTGCTGGTGTCAGTGCTGGTGCTGGTCGCTGCGCGCGGCCTGATCGGCCTTTTCTACGCCGCCGTGCCTCCTACCGCAGCCGCGCTGATCGCCGACAAGGCGCCGACCGGTCGACGTGCGAAGTTCCTCGCCCGCCTGGGCAGCGCCAATGCGCTGGGCATGGTGCTCGGGCCGGCTGCTGCCGGCTGGCTTGCCTATACCAACCTTTCGCTGGCGCTGTACGTGGCCGCGTTGCTGCCGTTGCTGGCACTGGCATTGCTGGCCTGGCGGCTGCCAGCGACGCCGCCGGTGGTAGGTGCTTCCCTGCAGCGCCGCGCGGCGATGAGCCGCCTCGACCCGCGCCTGCGCCTGCCGCAGCTGGCGGCGTTCATTGCGATGGTATCGGTCACCATCGCGCAGGTCACCGTCGGCTTTTTCGCGATTGACCGGCTGGGACTGGATGCGGCCGCGGGCGCACGCATGGCCGGCATTGCACTCACCGCCGTTGGCGTCGGCCTGATCCTGGCGCAGGCGCTGGTGATGAAGCTGGAGGTCCATCCACGCCGCTGGATCGTCCTCGGCGCGCTGATTTCTGGCATTGGCTTTGCTTCGGTGGCGGGCGTGCAGCAGGGCTGGCAGTTGCCGGCGGCGTACGCGCTTGCCGCGCTCGGCATGGGCTTCGTGTTCCCCTCGTTTCAGGCGCTGGCCGCCGACGCGGTGGAAGCGCATGAGCAGGGCGCTTCGGCAGGCACGGTCGCTGCCGCGCAGGGGCTGGGCATGGTGGCCGGGCCGATGCTCGGCACGCTGTTGTATCGCGGCGGGCCCAGCCTGCCATACCTGCTGGTCGGCGCGTTGCTGCTGTTGCTGTGCGCGCTGGCTGCAGCGCATCGGATGAAGGAGACCCCGTGAACGATTCCCTGATGCAGGGTGCGTGGCCGGAGGCGGCGCCCGCGCCGCAGGAGAGCAGCGAAGACGCGTCGCTGTTCCTGCTGCAGCACGCTGGCCAGCACGTGCACGCACGCGGTTGCCGCGCCACGCTGCCGGCCGGTGCGCTGGCGACGTTGGCGGAACGCGTTTCGGTGTTCTTTGCCCAGCAGCGCGGCGGCCCGGGCCTGCTGGTTGGCGCGGTGCCGTTCGAGCCGCGTGCCGACGACGCGCTTTTCCAGCCCGAGCGCCTGCTGCCTGCACTGCCATTGCAGCCGCAGGCCGCACCGCCGATGGACGGCGCCCTGCTGGCCGAGCCTGTGCCGCAGGACTATGCCGCTGCAGTCGCTGCGGCAGTGCAGGCCTTGCGTGCGCCCGAGCAGAACCTGCACAAGGTGGTGCTGGCGCGCAGCCTGCTGGCCCGCACCCGCGAGGCACTGCCTCCGGATGTGCTGCTGGCACGCCTTGGTGCGGATCCCTCGGTGGCAACCTACGCTGTGCCGTTACCGGTGGCGCCGGGTCAGGCGCCAGCCTGGCTGGTGGGGGCAACCCCGGAATTGCTGCTGCGCAAGCGCGGCGCCGAGCTGTTGTCGCACCCGCTGGCGGGCTCCGCGCGGCGCAGCACCGATGCTGCCGAGGACGAGCAGGCCGCGCAGGCGCTGCTGGCCTCGACCAAGGACCACGACGAGCACCGCCATGTGGTCGAGGCCATCGTCGACGGCCTGGCGCCGTACTGCAGCCACATCGATGCACAGCCGCGGCCGGCGCTGCATGCCACCGCCAGCATGTGGCATCTGGGTACCCGCATCCATGCCACCCTGAAGGATCCGCAGACATCGGCGGCCGCGCTGCTGGCGCAGCTGCATCCCACGCCGGCGGTCTGCGGTACGCCGCGGTTGGCGGCGCTGCAGCGCATACGCGAACTGGAACCGGTACCGCGCGGCTTCTATGCCGGCGCCGTGGGCTGGTTGGACGCGCAGGGTGACGGCGACTGGTATGTGGCAATCCGCTGCGCACGCCTGCAGGGAATGCAGCTGCGCCTGTTCGCCGGCGCCGGCATCGTTGCCGACTCGCAGCCCGAGGCCGAGGTGGCCGAGACCGCTGCGAAGTTCGCTGCCCTGCTGAATGCGTTGGGTGTCCATGAATCCGCGCCTGCGATCGAGCCTGCCGCATGACTGCCTCCACTGACGCTTCCCACCTGCCACTGCAGCAGGTGTGGCCGGATGACCTGATGGCGCGCTATCGCGAGGCCGGTCATTGGCGTGGCGAGACCTTTCCGGCGTTCCTGCGCGAACGTGCAGAACGCTATGCCGATGACATCGCGGTGGTCGCTGGCGACGTGCGCCTGAGCTATGCGCAGCTGTGGCACGAGGCCGGGCGGATCGGTGCAGGCCTGCTGGCGCTCGGCCTGCAGCCTGGCGAACGGGTGCTGGTGCAGCTGGGCAACACCGCAGGCTTCATCACCACGGTCTGCGGCCTGTTCCGGGCCGGCCTGGTGCCGGTGTACGCGCTGCCGGCGCACCGCATCACCGAGCTGGCGCACTTCGCCAACAAGGCCGAAGCCAGTGCCTACATCACCACGGCACCGCACGATGGCTTCGATCATCGCGGGCTGGCGCGGGCACTACAGGCCGAGGCCCCGGCAGTGCGCCATGTGGTGATCGACGGCGATGCGGCGGAGTTCATCGCGCTGGAGGCGCTGCAGGGTGACCGCAGCCAGCTGCCGCCCGATCCGGACCCGCAGTCGGTGGCGTTCCTGCAGATTTCCGGTGGGAGCACCGGGCTGTCCAAGCTGATTCCACGCACGCATGACGACTACATCTATTCGTTCCGTGCCAGCAATGAAATCTGCGGCATCGACCGCGACAGCGTCTACCTGGTCGCGCTGCCGGCCGCCCACAATTTCCCGATGAGCTCGCCCGGCTTCTTCGGCGCGTTGTATGCCGGTGCCCGCGTGGTGCTCAGCCCCGGCCCCGGGCCGGATGCGGCCTTCCCGCTGATCGCCCGCGAAAAGGTGACCTGCTGCGGCCTGGTGCCGCCGCTGGCGCTGCTGTGGGCGCAGGCCGCCGCCACCAGCAAGTATGACCTGTCGAGCCTGCAGGTACTGCAGGTGGGCGGTGCCAAACTGGTGCCGGAAGCCGCACGGCGGGTGATCGACGGCCTTGGCTGCACGCTGCAGCAGGTGTTCGGCATGGCCGAAGGCCTGGTCAACTACACGCGGCTGGATGATCCGGAGGACCTGATCGTGGCTTGCCAGGGCCGGCCGATCAGTCCGGACGACGAAGTGCGCGTGGTCGATGACCATGACCAGCCGGTGGCCGAAGGCGAGGTGGGGCATCTGCTCACCCGTGGCCCGTACACCATCCGTGGCTACCACAACGATGCGGTGGCCAATGCGCGCTCGTTCACCGACGACGGCTTCTACCGTACCGGTGACCGCGTGCAGCAGCTGCCCGGAGGCTACCTGGTGGTACAGGGGCGTGCGGGTGACCACATCAACCGGGCGGGCGAGAAAATCTCTGCTGAAGAGATCGAGGACCACTTGCTGGCACATCCCGGCGTGTTCGATGCGGCCGTGGTCTCGATTGCCGACGAGTACCTGGGCGAGCGCAGCTGCGCCTTTGTGATCCCGCAGGGCGAACCGTTCAAGGCGCCGGCACTGAAGGCCTGGATGCGCGGGCGCGGCCTGGCGGCGTTCAAGGTGCCCGACCAGATCGTGTTCGTCGACAGTTTCAATACCACGGCGGTCGGCAAGATCAGCCGCCGCGAATTGCGCGCGCAGCTGCGTTCGCGTCATCTGCAACAGACAGGAGGAACGCGCTGATGGCGCTGCCCCGTATCACCGACTATCCCTTGCCGACCGCCGCCGAACTACCGCAGGCGCGTGGCCCGTGGCGCCCGCAGCGCGATCGTGTGGCTTTGCTGGTGCACGACATGCAACGCTACTTCCTGGCGGCATTCGACGCCGGCAGCACGCCCTTGCGGCCGGCGGTGGACAACATCGTGCGCCTGCTGGCGCACTGCCGCGCGCAGGGCATTCCGGTGTTCTACACCGCCCAGCATGGCGACCAGGACCGGCGTGATCGTGGCCTGCAGGCCGACCTTTGGGGACCGGGCATGCGTCGCAGCGCCGATCATGAGCCGATCATCGAGGCGCTGGCGCCGCAGCCGGGCGAGCATGTGCTGGTCAAGCATCGCTATAGCGCCTTCCAGCGCAGCAACCTGGAGACGCTGATGCGGGTACGTGGGCGTGACCAGCTGCTGGTGACCGGCGTGTACGCCCATATCGGCTGTACCGCGACCGTCGTCGAGGCCTTCCAGCGTGACATCGAGGCCTTCATCGCCGCCGATGCGGTGGCGGACTTCTCGCGTGCCGATCACGATCAGGCGCTGCACTGGATCGCGCGCACCTGTGGTGTGCCGATGACCACCGATCAGCTGCTGGAGGTGCTGTGATGGCTGCCATGGGTGAGGCGCTGGATCTGGAGCGGATGCGCGCCGACGTGGCGCGCGTGCTGGAGTGCACGCCGGCCGAGATCGGTGACGACGACAACCTGATCGACCTGGATCTGGACTCGATGCGCATGCTCGGCCTGGTCCTGGCCTGGGGCAACACTGGCCTGCCGCTGGAGTTCTCGCAGTTGGCCGAGCACACCACGCTGCGCCAGTGGTGGGGTGTGGTGCAGCAACTGCAGGCCGCGCAGAACGCATGAACGCCGCAGCGCTGGCCACGCCGGTGGCGTTGACCGAGGCCCAGGCGGGGCTGTGGTTCGCACAGCGGCTGGCACCGGACAATCCGTCATTCAATACCGCGCACGCGGTATGGATCGACGGCCCGCTGGACGTGGCCGCGTTCGTCGCAGCCGCAGACCAGGCTGCGCGCGAGGCCGAGGCTTTCGCATTGCGCTTTGCCGAAGGGGCCGATGGCCAGCCACTACAGTGGCATGACCCGGCACACGTGCCGTTGCTTTCGGTGCGCGATGTTTCTACCGAGGCGGATCCCGCCGCTGCGGCACGCAACCTGATGCACGCCGACCGGCTGAGCCCGGTCGATCCCGCCCGCGACCGGATCAGCCAGCAGGTACTGTTCGATCTGGGTGGCCTGCGCTGGGTCTGGTACCTGCGCGTGCATCATCTGGCGGCCGATGGCTACGGCATGGCGCTGTTCACTGATCGGGTGTGCGCGTTGTATGCCGGTCGTACCGGTGAGTCACTGCCGGGGCTGGCGGGCGTGCTGGCCGATGATGCCGCGTTTCGTGCCGATCCGCGCCGCGTGCAGGCCGGGCAGTGGTGGCGTGAGCACATGCAGGGCGCACCGGCAGGTGCAGGCCTGGCCGGCACGCTCGCGGCCAGTGACGACGCGCTGCGCTGGGTGCAGCCGCTCGATGCGGCATTGCGTGAGCAGTTGCTGCAGGCATCGGTGCGTTGGCTGCAGCCCTGGCCGGATGTGCTGGCCGCGTTGTCGGCCGAGTACCTGCGGCGGATGAGTGGCGCCGATGAAGTGGTGCTGGGCATGCCCTACATGGGGCGGTTGGGCAACGCGTCGGCGCGGGTGCCGGCGATGGTGATGAATGTGTTGCCGCTGCGCGTGGCGGCCGGCGAGGGTAGCGTCGAAGCCTATACCCGCAGCCTGGGCCGGCAGCTCAGCCAGGGCCGCAAACACGGCCGTTACCGGGGCGAGCAGCTGCGCCGGGACCTGGGCCTGGTCGGCGCGCAGCAGCGCCTGCACGGCCCGCTGGTGAATGTGCAGCCGTTCTACAAGGCGCTGGCGCTGCCCGGCGTGCAGGCGACGCTGGAGGTGCTGTGCACCGGGCCGGTGGATGACCTGACGCTAGGCTTCCGTGGCGATGGCCAGGCGCTGCTGGATCTGGAAATCGAGGCCAATCCCGCGCTGTACAGCCGCGAGGATGTCGAGGCGCACGCGGCGCGGCTGCTGCATTTCGTATCGGCGGCGCTGCAGGCTGACGATATCGCCGCCGTACCCCTGGCGACGCCCATGGAGGCGCAGCAGGTGCTGCAGGGTTTCAACGCCACCGCGCACGCGCTGCCGGAGACGACCCTGGTCGAGCTGCTGCAGCAGGGCATGGATCGGGATCCGCACGCGCCGGCGCTGGTGTTCGGCGACACTACGCTGGACTACGCGACGCTGGAAGCGCGCAGTTTCGCGCTGGCGGCACAGCTGCGGGTGATGGATGTCGGCCCGGGCAGCGTGGTGGCGGTGGCATTGCCGCGCTCGCTGGAGCTGGTGATCGCGCTGGTCGCGGTGCTGCGCGCAGGCGCGGCCTATCTTCCGCTGGACCTTGCCCATCCCGACGAGCGGCTGGCGCGCATCTTCGCCTCGGCGCAGCCGGTGTGCGTTCTGGCTGCGGCGGAGATTTCGGCGTGCACGGCCGGCGTACCGTTGCTCGCGCCGGAGCAGTGGGCCGCGCTGAGCTTCGCTGCGCCCTGGGCCGATCCGGCGCCCAGCGATGCGGCCTATGTGATCTATACCTCCGGTTCGACCGGCGAGCCGAAGGGCGTGGTCATCGAACACCGCGCCATCGTCAACCGCCTGCTGTGGATGCGCGAGCACTACGGCATCCGCGCCGATGACCGCGTGCTGCAGAAGACCCCGGCCACCTTCGATGTGTCGGTCTGGGAGTTCTTCCTGCCGTTGCTGTGCGGGGCAACGCTGGTGATTGCCGGGCCCGATGCGCATCGCGACCCCACTGAACTGGCCCGCTTGATCCGTGGCCATGGCATCACCACGGCGCATTTCGTGCCGTCGATGCTCGATGCCTTCCTCGCTGCACCGGCCTCCGAAGGCCTGCAGCTGCGACGGGTATTCACCAGTGGCGAGGCGCTGGACGCCGCGTTGCGCGACCGCTTCCACGCGCGCATGCACGCCGAGCTGCACAACCTGTATGGCCCGACCGAAGCCGCGGTGGACGTCAGCTACTGGCCGGCGTCGGCGCAGGATCGATCGCGGCCGGTGCCGATCGGCTTCCCGGTCTGGAATACCCGACTTTACGTGCTGGACGCGCGGATGCAGCCGGTGCCGGTCGGTGTGGCCGGTGACCTTTATCTGGGCGGTGTGCAGCTGGCGCGCGGCTATCTCGGTCGCGAGGACCTGACTGCCGAACGCTTCCTTGCCGATCCTTTCTTGGCGGGCGAGCGCATCTACCGCACCGGCGACATAGCGCGCTGGCGCAGCGATGGCGCGGTGGAGTACCTGGGCCGCAGCGACCATCAGGTGAAACTGCGCGGCCTGCGCATCGAGTTGGGTGAGATCGAGGCGGCTTTGCGCGAACTGCTGGGCATGGAGCGGGTGGAAGTGCTGCTGCGCCACGATGCGCCCGGCGACGCGCGTCTGGTGGCGTATGTGCCGACTGCGCTTGCCGATGCCGTGATGCTGCGCAGCCACCTGGCCACGCGTGTGCCGGACTACATGGTGCCCTCGGCGTTTGTCGGCGTGGACCACTGGCCGGTGACTGCCAACGGCAAGCTCGACCGCAACGCGTTGCCGAAACCACCACAACATGAGGTCGTCGGATTGGCGCCGCGCACGCCGTTGGAACAGGAGCTGGCGTCGCTGTTTGCCCAGGCACTCGGGCGAGAAGCGCCGGTGGCGGTGAATGCGGATTTCTTCAGTCTCGGCGGTGACTCGCTGTCGGCGGTGCACCTGCTGCTGGCGATCGAACAGCGCTGGCGCTGCGATCTCGGTCTGGGGGCCTTGTTTGCCCAGCCCACCGTGGCCGCGCTGGCGGTTCGCATTGCCGAGCCACCCGCGCTGGCCGATCATGCACTGGGGCCGGTGATCGCGCTGGCCGCGACCGACGCTGCCGGGCCTACGCCGCTGTTCGTGCTGCACCCGGCCGGCGGCATCGCCTGGAACTACCGCACCCTGGCCCGGGCACTGCAGCCGGCACGCCCGGTGTACGGCCTGCAGTCGCCTGCACTGGACGCACGGCTGCCGCTGCCAAGCAGCATCGAGGCGATGGCCAACGACTACGTACAGCGCGTGGTCGCACTGCAGCCGAAGGGGGCGGTGCATCTGCTGGGCTGGTCGGTGGGTGGCATCCTCGCGCAGTCGATGGCGGTGCGACTGCATGAGATCGGGCGCGAGGTCGGCGAACTGGTACTGCTGGACGCCTATCCCAGCGAGTGCTGGCGGGCCGAGCCGGAACCCGATGCCATCGCTGCATTGCGGGCACTGCTGGCGATTGCCGGTCATGACCCGGATGCGCATCTGGAACTGGACAGCCGTGAACGCATTCTCGCGTTCCTGCGGCGTGGTGGCAGTGCACTGGGCAGTCTGCCGGATGTGGTGCTCGATGGCGTGGTGCGCGCCGTGACCGGCACCAATCGACTGATCCGTGAACATATCCACCGGCCGTTCGATGGCACGCTGGTGCATGTGCGTGCCGGCCGGGATCACCAGGTGCGGCCGCAGTTGCAGTCGGCGTTGTGGCGGACCCACGCGCGCAAGGTGCAGGCGTTGGAACTGCCGTTCCTGCACGCCGAGCTGACCGGCCGCGACGCGGTGGCGCAGCTGGCACCGTGGTTGTCGGCGCGGTTGCGCCAATGGGACGAGCAATAGGAGATCGCAACATGCAGTTGACCGGTTTTGAAGGCCGCGTGGCACTGGTGACCGGTGCCGCCGGGGGCATCGGTGAGGCACTGGTACGGTTGCTGGCCGAGGCCGGTTGCACCGTAGTGGCGACCGATCGCGAGGCGCCGCGCGTGTCAGATACCCGGGTGACGTCGTTTGCACTCGATGTAACCGACAGCGCCGCGGTGGACGCCCTGGTGGACCAGGTCGAGTCCAGCATCGGACCGATCATGTTGGCCGCCAGCGTGGCCGGCGTACTGCATGTGGGCGGTGTCACCGAGACCGGCGACGACGACTGGCGCCGTGTATTCGCGGTCAATGCCGATGGCGTGTTCCATGTCGGTCGTGCGCTGGCGCGGGTGATGTCACCGCGCCGGCAGGGCGCAATCGTTACCGTCAGCTCGAATGCGGCTGGCGTGCCGCGGCACGGCATGGCGGCGTATGCCGCGTCCAAGGCCGCCGCCACGATGTTCACCCGCTGCCTCGGGCTGGAGCTGGCGCCGTTGGGCATCCGCTGCAACATCGTCGCCCCGGGGTCCACGCTGACCCCGATGCAGACCGGCATGTGGCAGGACGAGCACGGCGCCGAACGGGTGATCGTCGGCAGCCTTGAGACCTACAAGGCCGGCATTCCACTGCGCAAACTCGCTACGCCGGAAGACATCGCGCAGTCGGTGATGTTCCTGCTCTCCGAGCAGGCCGGGCACGTAGCGATGAGCGACCTGTACGTGGACGGTGGCGCCACCCTGCGCGGCTGAGGTCCTCAGAGCCGAACCCATGACTCGGCTGATTCAGAAGGCAGCCGGTGTAGCTGTGAATGCCAACCCGGCGTGGCATGGGCATTCTTGAATCTGTTTGTTCAGCAATGCTGTTCGATCAGACCGATGATGTGACCGAGTAGGCCATCTAATGAAGTGAATTCTTCGTAGACATTGTCGAACGCTACTTTGTCACGGACCTGGTACCGGCCTGTTGCGAATTCAAAGACGTAGCAATCCATATCGCTCTCTCCGAGTTCTACATAGCCGCCCATGGATCCCTGGTCGCAAGCGAGAAGGTTCATTTCCACCAAAGCAAGCGCTGACCCGCCATCGCGGTATGAGCGTGAAGTGCTCGAGTAGAGGAAGACTCCTGCTGCCGCCAAGCCATCGTGGCGTGAAAGAAAGCACAGATAGGACTCCGGCAGGGTGATACCTAGCGTAGAAAGCACCAAGCTCTGGAGCGCGTCGACGTCAGAACGTCCAAGTGGAGGGCCAAGGTACATCTCGGCTTCGTTGAGATTCGCGCGGAGCTTGAGAAGTCTGGCTTCTACTGAAGGCTGCATTTGTTGAGATTGAATTCGTGTGCAATGAGGGCAGTCAGACACTGTGGAATTCGTCATTCGACGTCAATGGCAGTCGCCCCAAGCTGTTCAAGTTGGTCAACCATTGACGTGGTTGGCTCGCGGTAGCGATTGGACAGCAGCGCTGCTGGGAGTCGATTGGTGCCAACCAAGGTTGGCTTCTACCAGGAGCGCGGAACAGGATTGTCTGTCCAGGAGCGCCGAACGAGGTCGGCGTCAATGTGCGATCAACTTGCGTTGCGCGGCTTGCGTGTCCGCTTCGGCTTCGCGGTATCTGCACCGCTGGCGGCGCTGTCCTGCAGCGCCTGCAGCCAGGACAAGGTGTCCACATAGTCGATGAAGTGGCGCAGGTAGCCGGGGCTGGTGGCCTGCATCGTGTCGAGCATGCGTTGCACCAGTACCGCCGAGTTCAGCGGGCCGCCATCGGCCGGGGCCTCGGCGCGCAGCGAGCGGCGCACCTGCAGTTCGCTGCGCAGCTCCGACCACTCGCGCTGCACCTGCTGCAGCATCGGCACTTGTGGGTAATACGGCAGCGAGCGCGACCCCGCATTGAGGTCACGCACCAATGCGCGCAGGCCTTCCAGCGCGGGCGGCTTACTTGGCATCCGGGGCCTTGGGCTTGGGAATCGGCGCGATCTCCACGCGACGGTTGCGCGCGCGGCCTTCCTCATTGGCGTTGGAACTGACCGGCTGCTCGCTGCCGAACGCGGCGGCGAACACGGCGTCAGCCGGTACGCCATCGGCGATCAGGGTGCGGGTCACGGTCAGCGAACGCTGCGCGGACAGCTCCCAGTTGTCGGCGAAGCGGCGGTTGCCTTCGCGCACCGGCGCATCATCGGTAAAGCCGCTGACCATCAGGATCTCTTCGCGGCTGCCCAGATAGGCGGCCAGCGGTGCGGCCAGACTGCGCAGCAGCTCCTGGCCTTCCGGCTGCAGCTGGTCGGAGTTCAGCGCGAACAGCACGCTGCCGCTGATGCCGATGCGTCCATCGACCAGGGTCACGCGACCGGCGGCCAGCGGGCCGGCCAGCGCCTGTTCCAGCGTCTGCAGGCGCTTGGCTTCGGCCTGGCGCTGCTTCACTTCCTGGTCCAGCCGCTGCGACAGCTCCAGCTGCACCGCGACCACACCGACCAGTATCAGCACGAACGCACCCAGCAGCACCGACATCAGGTCGCCGAAGGCGGCCCAGATCGGTGCGTGCGAGCCGCCATCGACCTCCAGCTCGTCGCTCATGCGCTACCGGCCTTGCCGCGGCGCGCGGCCAGCTGCTGCAGTTCTTCCATCACCTGCTTCTGCGACAGCAGGCTGAGGTCGACCACCTCGCGCGCCTGTGCTACGTAGTAAGCCAGCTGCTCATCGCTTCGGGCCAGCGAGGCATCCAGTGCACCACCGATCTGTTCCAGGCGGCCGGAAAGCTCGGTGGCGGCACTGCCGAACTGCGCGACCGCTTCACCGAAGGCGCCGGCCAGCTGGCCGACGTCACCCGCGCTGCCGGTAAGTGCTGCCGCAATGCCATCCAGCTTGCCGGTCTCGGCGGCGATATGATCGGTAAAGCGGTTGCCGACACGCTCCAGCAGCTCGGCCGAACCGCCAACCAGTGCGTCCACCGCGGTGCGCTGTTCGTGCGATGCGTGGTTGATCGCATCGAGCAGAGTCTGCACGGTGGCCAGCAGGCGGCCGCGCTCTTCCAGCATCGCGTTGTCGCGCACCAGGCTTTCGGACAGCGTACTGCGCAGCTCGTTGATGACGTCGGCCGCAGCCTTCGGCGCGGCCGCGGCGGTCTGCAGCAGGGTGGACACTTCGGCCAGCGTGGCACTGGCCTGCGCGCGACCGTTCTCGCCGATCTGCTGTGCGGTGGCCGCCAGCGCGTCGCAGACCTGTTGCTGCTGTGCAGCCAGGCGTTCGCCATTGGCCCGCAGGCGCTCGGCCAGCTCGGTGGAAACGTGCTGCAGGGCATCGCTCCAGCGCTGCAGGCGCTGTTCGTCACCGGCCTGCAGTTGCGCCTGCAGGGCGGCGTGGGCCTGCTGCAACTCGGCGCTGACCGCGTCCCAGCGTGCCTGGCGCTGCTGCTCGCGGCTGTCCAGGCTGGCCTGCAGTTGGGCATGCGCAGTCGCGGCGGCGGCCTGGGCGGCCTGCCACTGTTGCGAGCGCTGCTGTTCGTGGTCCTGCAGCAGCGACTGGCTGGCGCTGTGGCGCTGTTCCAGTGCCTGCAGCAGTGCCTGCGCGTGCTCGTCCAGCTGCTGGCCGGCCGCCAGCAGCGCCTGCTGCTGGCGCTCGATCAGCGCGCTGTTCAGTGCCTGCTGCTGCTCGATGGCGGCGCGCCAGGCCTCGGCGTTGCCGTTGGCATCGGCCTGCAGGCGCTCGCCGATACGCGCGACGAATGCTTCGGCGTGCGTGCCCTGGCCATCGCTGAAGGCCTGCAGGTGCTGGCGCAGATCACTCACCAGCGCCTGCTGCGCCTGGGACTGTTCACTCACCACCTTGGCCCAGCTGGCTTCGGTGGCGACCCGGCTGCGTTCGAAACCGTCGCTCAGGCCCGCCAGCTGCTGTTGCACGGCCCGCTCGACACGGGCATGCAACGCTTCGCCATGGTGAGCCAGACCGGCCAGGGTGGTTTCAGCCATCGGCTGCAGCGCGCCACCGATGGCCGCGGCACTGGCTTCGGCACCTTCGCGCAGCGACTGCTGCAGCGACAGGGCCAGGCGTTCCTGCAGCGCCTGGCTCTGCGTCAGGAACTCGGCCTGGCCTGCCAGCAGGCGCTCATTGGCGGCCGCACTGTGCTGTTCAAAGGTGCTGGTCATCGCCTGCAGGCGGTCGACCAGCGCCGGCAGCGCGGCGGACTGTGACTGCAGCAGGCGCAGCGATTCGGCGCGCTGCCAGGCCTGCGAATACGGGTGCAGGTCGCCGGCAATGGCGCGGTCCAGCTGCTGCACGGCCTGCAGGCGGTCGCGGCGCAGCAGCGCGGCCAACAGGCCGAGCATCGCCGAGCTGGCCACGCCGGCGATCGAGGTACCGAAGGCCACCGCCAAGCCCTGCACCGGCGAGGCCAGCGAGCCGCGGATCGCGGTCATGTCGGTCGCGCTCTGCAGGGCCAGTCCGGTGCCGCGCAGGGTATCCATCATGCCCAGCAGGGTGCCGAGCATGCCGAGCAGCACCAGCAGCCCGACCAGGTACGGGGTCAGCACCGGCGCGGGCAGGGCAGTGCGCTCGCCTTCCACGCGCAGGCGCACGGCGTTGCGCAGGCCCATCGGCACGCGCTCCAGCCAGGGGGCCAGGCCTTCCTTTGCGCTGGACAGGTCGTTCAGTGCGGCGCGCAGGCCGTTGCTGGCCTGGCGGTAGCGGTACAGCTCCACGCCGCCGGCGATGTAGCAGGCCGCGATGATTGCCGCCACCGCTGCACCCAGCGGATGCACCGAAACGTAGCCAATGCCGATCCAGCACACGGCCAGCAGGCCGACAAGGAAAACAACGACATGGAGAGCAGTTCTGGACATGGTGTTCCGGTCAGTGGGAGCGCAGGGCGTCTTGCAGCCCTTCGATCGGGTGGAAGCGCAGCTGCAGCTCGGCGAGCAGCAGCGTGCGCATGTCATGGCGGAAGGCCGCGCGCCAGCCGGGCTGGCCATGCACGCGTTCAAAACGGGCGCCGAGCACCGCCGGCGCGGTGGCCAGCAGGCTGTGTTCGCGCGGGGTGAGTGTCTGTTCCATCACCGCATCAACCTCGGCCAGTCGCGCCAGCTCCGGCGAGACCTGTACCAGCTGGTCGCGCAGGCGGCCGCGCAGGCGCCCGGTGGCGGTCTGGATGGCCTGCTGCAGCACCCGGTAGCGCTGGCGCAGCGAAGCGAAGTTGGGTGCGGCAGCGGCCTCGGCCAGGTCCAGCAGGCGCTCGGCCTCGGCGTCCTCGCGGATCGAGGCCAGCAGGCTGGCATGGGCCTGGGCGCAGTCGGCCAGTACATCCTCGGCCCCCTCGGCAGCTTCGCCGGGCTCGGGCAGGCGTCCGCCCAACGCGCCGGACAGGGCCACGGCACGGCTCCAGTCCACCCACTGGCCGAGGCGATCGGTCAGGGCGGGACTGCTGGCCGGCATCGCGCCGTCGCTGAGACGGGCGAGCAGGCGGAAGAACTCCGGTCCACCCAGGACCGGCTGCGCTGCGTTCGCCATCAAGGGGTGAGGGGCCAAAAACCGTTGATTTTACAACCAGATGACCCCGGCTGGATGAAGGCGGGGCCTGGGTGGCGGTACCCGCAGGCGCGACAAGGCTTAGAATGTCCGGCTGCATCCACCCGTTCGACCCCTGGAGTACCCCCATGACTGTTGCGCAGTTCTACCCGATCGGCACCCCCGGACAGCCCTGGGGCGACGCGGAACGCGCACAGTGGCGGGCCCGCCAGCAGCGCCAGCGCAGCTACCACGATGACGTGGTGGCCGCCCTTGAGCGCCTGGACGACAGCGTTTTCGACGTGATCCAGTACGGCCAGCTGGACTATGCACCGGACCATTACCCGCTGTTCGCCGTGGTCAACCACGACTGGAACCCGACGCTGCCGACCGCGCTGATCACCGGCGGCGTGCATGGCTACGAAACCAGCGGCGTGCACGGCGCCCTGCAGTTCCTGGAACAGCAGGCCGAGTTCCAGAAGGCCCTGATTGCCGCAGTGGCGCCCATCACCCACATCGCCCCGGCCGATGCCGACGGCAACCTGGTCGGCCTGCCGCTGCAGTCGCCGGGCGTGGTCTGGGGCGAGTCGCGTTCGATCGGCGCCTGCGCCGGCTTCACCGACGCACGCTTTGCCACCACCACCGAGGTCTACCCGGACAGCCCGCGCACCAACCCGCAGGAATGCAACGACGCCCAGGTGGCGGCGGTGTGTGCGGGCCTGGATTTCGCCCTGGCGGCGCAGTAGCGCGCCACGTTGCGGGCGGTGACCGGCATCAGCCGGTGCCGCTTCTTCGCCGGCGTGGCGGCCACAGCCGGCGAACCCGACGGGCGGCATCCGGCAAACACATCCAGATTACGCTGGTACACCGTGCTGCTGACCCCGAACAGGCCCAGCAGCGAGTGGAAGATGTTGTCGTGGCTGTGCGCCCGGTGCAGCGCATTCCCACGCAGGCAGGCCATGTCCAGGCCCGCGTTGCGGCCGAAGTCCGATGAGAACCACATCACCATCGGCACCTGGGTCTGTTCGCGCGGGGCGATGAAGTAGGGCGTACCATGCAGGTACATGCCGCGTTCGCCGAGCGACTCGCCGTGGTCGGACACATAGATCAGCGCAACGTCGCGCCGGTCCGAATAGCCTTGCAGCAGGTCGATGGTCTCCGCCAGCACCCGGTCGGTATGCACCAGGGTGTTGTCATAGGTGTTGACCAGCGCCTCGTTGCTGCAATGCTGGATCTGGTTGCTGTCGCAGGTCGGGCTGAAGGCCCGCGAGGCAGCCGGATAGCGCTCGAAGTAGGTCGGGCCGTGGCTGCCCAGCTGATGCAGCACGACCAGGCCGTCGCCGTTGATCGCGTCGATGCGTGTGCCAAGCTGGTGCAGCAGCACGTCGTCGTAGCAGGTGCCGTCGGTGTTGACGCACTGGCCCGCCACCTTCAGCGCAGGCATGTCCTCGGTCGGCACGCGCTCGCACACGCCCTTGCAGCCGCCATTGTTGTTGTTGCGCCAGAGCACGCTGACGCCGGTACGCTGCAGGATGTCGAGCACGTTCTCCTCGGTCGCCGCGCGAACGTTGTCGTATTGCTGGCGGGTCATCTGCGAGAACATGCACGGCACCGAGATGGCCGTTGCGGTTCCGCACGAGGAGACATCACTGAAGCTGATGACGCCTTCCGTGCGTGAGAGCCGGGGATTGGTTGCGCGTGGGTAGCCGTTGAGCTGGAAGTTCTGTGACCGCGCGGTCTCGCCGACGACCATGACCACCAGCTTCGGGCGCGGGCCGGGTATGCGCCGCGCGTCCGTGCCGATCGGGCGCAGCGGTTGCTGGCGGGTGCTATGGAGGCTTTTCAGGTAACCGTGGGTATGGCGCATTACGTTCAACGGCAGTACCTGGTCGCGGATGTAGCGGTTATTGCGCAGCAGTGAGGAGTAGTCCTTGTAGAACGCAAAGCCGATCACCAGCAGCATTACCAGTGACGCCAGAACGTTGGCCGGCCACACCAGCAGCGACCGTATCGAACCCGCTCCGCTGGCGGTGCGCACCAGGGCAAGCCCTGCAGCGGGCATCGCGCCCAGCGCCAGCAGGGTCAACAGCAGCGGCAGCGAGAGATAGGCGTTCAGTTCGGCCTGATTGGTCTCGAACACGTTCTGCACCATGCTGCGATCGATCAGCACGTTGTAGTGCAGCATGAAATAGCTGCAGGCGGCGCTGGTGACGATGAGTACGGCCAGCAGCGGCCTGCGCACGAAGGGTAGTGCCAGCAATGGCGTCAGCAGCAGATTGAACAGGCAGAACAACACCAGCGGCAGGCTGGCCAGGAACAGGATGCTGCGCACACCGTTGAGATCGGTCAGTTCCCACAGCGACTTCCAGAGGGCGATGTTTCCAATCGTGGTGAAGAAAAACGCTGCGGCCCAGACCAGGATGATCGGATGGGGCCGTGGAAAACGGAGGCATTGACGCACGAGCAGGGTCCGCGGAACAGGAGTGCGCGCAGTATCGAAACGGCCTTATCAGGAAGTTGTCAGGATTGCCGGCCTAGCCCAGCAGGATCACGCCCCACACCGCGCCGACCATCAACAACGCGGTGGTCTGTGCGGCGCTGCCCATGTCCTTGGCGTTCTTCGACAGCGGGTGCTGCTCCAGCGAGATGCGATCAACCACGGCCTCGATTGCCGAGTTGAGCAGTTCCACCAGCAGGCTGATGAAGCAGACCGCCAGCACCAACGCGCGCTCGGTTGTACTGATGTCCAGCACGAACGCCGCAGTGATCAACAGCGCGTGCAGCAGCAGCAGTTGGCGAAAGGCCGCCTCGCCGCGGAAGGTGGCGATGAAACCATCGCGCGAATGGATGAGGGTGTGGAAGATGCGGCTCAGGCCGCTCTTGCCGTGCGGGTACTTGCCGCTGTCCTTGGGGGGCTGCATGCCGTTTCCGCCGTGAAGTGAGCAATCCCCAGCATGTGCAGGCGCGCGTCAGGAAACCGTCAGATGGGCCACTCCAGGCTGAACCGGCAGCCCTGCTGCGAGGAACGCACCGTCATCCTCCAACCCAGGTGCTCGACGATGCGCTGCACGATGGACAGCCCCAGTCCCTCGCCTCTGTGCGGGCTGCCGGGCACGAAGCGCTGGAACTGCTGTGGGTCGATACTGGAGGGCAGGCCGGGTCCGGTGTCGGCGAAGGTGAGTGCGGTGTCGTGGAGGGTGATCCTCACTTCGCCCCTTTCGGTGTACTGGCAGGCGTTGCGCAGCAGGTTCCAGATGACGCTGTGCACCAGTTCCGCATTGGTGTCCAGCACGGCATCATGCCGGGCATCAAACGCAACGATCACCGGCTTGCCGGAAATCCACGGTTGGCAGCGCTCCATGCAGGATTCGATCAATGGGCGCAGGGCCACCTTGTCGCGCGGCACGGAGCCTGGGGTACGTGAGAGCAGCAGCAGGCAGGACAGCTGGCGCTGCATCTCCTGGGTAGTGCGCAGGATACGCTCCGCGCTGGGGACCAGGTGGCTGTCGGACGGAAGCTGGCAGGCAAGGGTTTCCGCAGCGCCGCCGATGATGGCCAAGGGCGTGCGCAGCTCATGGCTGGCATCGCCGCTGAAGCATTGCTCGCGATGCAGGAACCGTTCGAGCTCATCACTGTGCCGGGCGAAGGCACGGGCGAGTACACCGATCTCGTCGCGGGCGTCCTGACAGGGAAAGGGCTTCCGCCCGCTCTGCACGGCATCGGCCAACTGCGTGATAGGCGCGATGACGTGCGATGCCACCCTGCGACCGATCAGGAAGGCGCCGAGCACGCAGATCGAAATGACCACCGCGGCAAAGGCATTGATCAGGTGTTCCAGGTAGCCATAGGGTGCAGCGTCCTGCAGCAGGTAATAGCGCTGGCCGCCACTGTTGAATACACGCAGGTGCCACTCGTCGGGTCCTGCTTCGCCGTGGTAGCCCAGGCCGTACTGGCGCAGCACCATCGGCACGCTATGGCTGTCGTACAGCTGGCTGCCCGGGGGCAGGGCGGGGCGCTCGCCACGGGCCAGTGCTGCCTGCAGCTTGTGCACGGCACTGTCCTGGGTCCGGGCGATGACCGCGGCCCTGACCTGGTCGTAGTCCACCTGTTCGGCCAGGACGATGAAGCCCATCGCGCCGGCCATCAGCAGCACGAACGAAATCGTGATGCGGGTACGCAGGGCCAGGCGGCGGTAGAGAGCGGCAGGGGTCACGCCGGCATGCGCCAGCCGACGCTGTGCACCGTGGCGATCAACGTGGTGTCGAAGCTGCGGTCCACCTGCAGGCGCAGCTCATGGATGTGGGTACGCAGCGCGCCGCTGTCCGGTGGTTCGTCGCCCCAGACCAGGTATTCCATCTCCTGCTTGCGCACCACGGCCGGGGCCGCGCGTACCAGGCACATCAGCAGTTTGTGCGACGTAGGCGTCAGCGCGATGCAGCGCCCCTGTCGCCAGGCCTGTGGCGAGCGCGTATCTACCTGCAAGTCCTTCCACGCCAGTACGCTGTCGACCTGACGGCCCTGGGCGCGTCGCACCAGGGCCTTGATCCGCGCATCCAGTTCCTTCAGCGAGAACGGTTTGACCAGGTAGTCATCGGCGCCGAGAGCCAGGCCCTGCACGCGGTCCTCCACCGGATCGCGCGCGGTCAGCATCAGGATCGGCACCGGGTTCTGGAATTCCCGGCGCAGCTTTCGGCACAGCGTCATGCCATCCAGGCGCGGGAGCATCAGGTCCAGCAGGATGGCGTCGTAGTCGTGCTGCGTGGCCCGGCGCAGGCCGCTGGCACCGTCGCGGGCGTCGTCCAGCACGTAGCCGATAGGCTCAAAGAAAGCGTACAGGTTGGCTACGAGCTCGGGGTTGTCTTCGATGATCAGCAGGCGGGTCATGGCGTGCGTCCTTGCGCGTGGCCGAACTGTGCCCGATCCCTGACTGATTGCCAATGCGCATGCTGAATGGATCGCGGCCTGGGTTCGGCCGCGTCAAGCGACGCTCAATGGGCCGGCATCTTCGGAAACGAACTGCCAGCCGATATCTTCCGGTTTGTCCGAAAAGAACAGGCTCATGTAGGTCGGCTTGTCCTTGTTGATCAACGAGGTGCGGAACGATTCGACCACCTGTTCGATGGCATTCACATCAGCTGATGATGGGCGCTGGCTTGCATGGGCCGGCAGGCCTGCAGCGAGGCACGCAGCGAGAAGCGCGTTCTGGATTCCGGTGGTTCGCATCGTTCATGACGGCCTTCGTAGGGTGGAAGCGCCGCCGGGGCCACGGCTACAGGGCCCCGGCGCGCTCCGCATTCAACGATGCAGCGCGTCGATGATCAAGCCGGTCGCGATCTCCACCAACAGGTACTCGGTGTCGGACTGGCGCACCCAGCGCTGGCCGCGACCCGGATTGCGCAGGTCATAACGCGCGTAATCGTCCACCCAGTAGCGGCGGTCCACTTCGGCCCAGGGCAGGCGGTCGCCACGACGCCAGGCCTTCTTCTGCCAGCCCGGCGGCGGCGCATCGCGGTTGTGCGGGCCACCTGCATGCGGCGGCGGGCCGTTGCCGCGGGCGTGGTGCGGCGGATCGGCGAAGGCTGGGGCCGCAGCCAACGCGGTGGCGGTGGTCAAAGCGATGGCAAGCAAACGTGTGGTCTTCATGGAAGTGCCTCCGTCATGGCCGCAGCATGCGGCGCTGTGGCGGGAATATAGGGCAGTCAGTGTGAATGAATACGGGTTTGGGCGGCACTTTTCTGAACAGACTGTGCGGCCTGCAGTCACTGTCAAGGCACGGGGTTACTGGGCCCCGCCCTGCGCCGAATCCGTCGTGATCCAGCCGCCGCCCAGTGACAGGAACAGATCCATCTGGCGATCGACCCGGTCCGCGCGCGATGCGGCCAATGCGGACTCCGCATCTGCCAGTGCGGCCTGGGCCGAAAGCACATCGAGAAAATCGATCCTGCCGAAACGGTAGAGCTGCTGCGCCTGCCCCGCGGCCCGCGCTGCGTCCCCACGCGCCTGTGCCAGGCTGCGCTCGCGTTCGAGCTCCTGCGTGCAGGCAGAAAGCGCAGTCTCGGTCTGGCGCAGTGCCTGCAGCACCGCGCCGTCAAAGGAAGCAAGAGCGGTATCTGCATTGGCACCGGCCGCTGCGATGCGGGCCTTGGTGGCGCGGCGGTTGGGCCAGTGCCATGACAGCAGCGGCCCGACGCTCGCCCCGAAACTGTCGGCGGAAAGCAGCTGCCCTCGCATGCCCGCCGTGCCCAGGGACGCGCCCAGGGTGACCCGCGGATAAAGTTCCGCGGTCTCTACGCCGATCATCGCCGTGGCCGCGGCAAGGCTCCGCTCGGCAGCACGTATGTCGGGGCGCCGCTGGAGCAGTTGCCAACCATCACCGACCGGCAGCGCCTGCTCCAGCTCCGGGGGGCCTGGGCAGGCTTCGGCCTCCCTGGGATAGTCCGCCGGGAGCCTGCCCATCAATGCGGCCAGTTCGAACAGTGCGGCCTGGCGTTCCGCCAGCAGGTGCGGTATCCCCGCCGCGCTGCGGTTGACGGCGGCACCGGCACGGCTGACATCGAAGTCCGTTCCGCGCCCTCCGGCAGCCAGGCGTCGGGTTGCCTCCAGCGTGGCGCGCTGCACCGCCAGCACCTGCCGGGTTGCAGCGAGCGTGTGATTTCGGGTGCATACCTGGAGATAGGCACGGGTGACGGCCGCAGCGACGACCACGCGGACCTGGTCCCGCGCCGCAGCGACGGCCTCGGCGTCCGCGTTGGCGGCTTCGATGGCGCGTCGGATGCCACCAGCAAGATCCAGTGGATAGGAGAGGTGAAGGCCCAGCACATACGACTGCGGCGCGGCCGACGCCTGGGTGTAGCCACCGGCATGGGTGAGCGTGCCCGATGCATCCACGTCGGTTTGCACGGCCCCGCGCGCGCGGTACTCCAGCACGGTAGCGCTGGCGCGCCGAAGGTTGGCATCGGCGGCGCGCAGGTCGGTATTGGCCGCCAGTGCTTCGCGTACGTAGGCGTCAAGCTGAGGGTCGCCATACAGTTGCCACCATCGATCCGGTGGCGCGTCGTGGCTGAACGATGCCTCTTTGCCCGAGACGAACGCCTGTGCCGCGCGTGTGGAGGCAGCGACGGCATTCGCAGGCAGGTGATAGTCGGGGCCGGAGACGCAGGCCGTCATCGGCAGCAGCAGGGCAAGCAGCCCACCGCGTAGTGTTCGCAGGCTCACTTGCAGGCTCCCTGTGCCGAGGGCGTGATGGTCACACTCGCAGTGCGACCGACGATCAGGCGGGTATCCGGCCGCGCATCATCAATGCGGATGCGTACCGGGATCCGCTGTGCCAGCCTCACCCAGGTGTACGTCGGCGCCACGGCGGGGAGCAGGTTGTGCGTGCTTGAGCGCTGATCGTCGGCAATGCCGGCGGCGATGGTATCCACGTGCCCGCGCACGTCGTGGTCGTCGCCCATCAGCCGGGCCACGGCGGCATCGCCCTCGGTGATGCAGCCCAGCTTGGTTTCCTCGAAGTAGCCCTCGATGCGCAGGCTACGGCTGTCGATCAGCGCCAGCGCCTGTGCCCCCGGCTGCAGGTAGTCGCCCGCGTGCAGGTCCAGGTTGGTGACGATGCCATCGGTGGTCGCGCGCACCTCGGTGCGTTGCACATTGAGCCGGGCAACGCGCTGTTCGGCCCGCGCCTGCGCCAGGGTGGCCAGCTCGGTATCGACCTTGGCGGCATTGCGTTCGCGGGTTTCCGAAGCGACCAGGTTGCCCAGTGCGTTGTCCCGCGTCGATTCGCGGCGGGCCAGCGCCAGCGTGGCGCGTGCGCTGCTGGCCGCGGCGTCGGCCTTCTCAAGTGCGGCAGCGAAGCGCGGCTGGTCCAGCACCAGCAGCAGCTGTCCGGCGCTCACCCGCTGGTTGTCGTGCACCAGCACCTGGGTGACCAATCCCCCCATGTCCGACGCAACGCGCACCACGTCGGCGCGCACCCGCCCATCGCGCGTCCACGGGCGTGTTTCGTAGCGATGCCAGATGGCCAGTGCAGCGACGACGGCAATTGCGAACACCACCAGGGTTGCGCTCCAGCGCCCGATGACAGCAAGCGTGTTTTTCATATCATTTCTCGAACAGGGGCGCGAGCCGGATCATCAGCTCCGCCAGGATCACGAACAGGGACAGGCCCACCAGTGGCCACGCGGCGAACAACCGGTACAGACCGAGGCTGGCGAGGAAACGTGAGGTCAGTACCGACAGCGCCAGCGCGGCGACGGCCACCGCAAGCAGGCCGGGAATCAGCACGCCGTCAATCGAAAGATCAGGAAGCATGAGGTCAGCGCCGGTGGGTGAACAAAGGTACGAGAAGGTCGCGGCGCAACCCGCAGAGCAGGTGCGACAGATGCTCCCGATCAGCCCCACTGCTGGTAACCACTGCTTCGCGCATTCGGTCCAGCAGTTCCAGAAGATGGGTGTGGCCACTGCTTGGCGCGCGAGTGCGCATCCTGAAATGTGCGGCGATGCGCTCGACCAGCGCGGCGTGAAGCGACTGGGTGCGCGGATCGTCCAGGCGCCTGCCCAGTGCGCGGAGTTGGCTGGATGCACGTGCCGCACGAACCTCCGCAAACAATGCCCGCAGGTCGTGTCCCGCGCTGGAACGGCCCTGCAGCCTGGGAGCGAGCAGCCCGATTCGATCCAGCATGCGGCTGAGCCAGGCGCGTGTCACATCACCTTGTCCGGCGGCGTGTCGTGCGATATCCCGACGGATCGAATGCTCCAACCGTGCGCGGTTGCGGCCCGCGTCGGCGGTCTGGAGCAGCTGCATGCTGCACAGTGCCACCGTCGTACCCACGAACAGCGCAACGCTGTTGTTGAGTGCGCCGACGATGTTGACCGAATTGGTCGCGCCCAAGCCTGCGATGATCGGGAAGGTCAGTACCACGCCCAGGGCGGCCATGATGAAGGGCGGCCGGGCCAGGAACGATCCGCACAGCAGCAGCACCGGCGCGAGCGCGGCAATCAGGCCGGTGATATCGGACAACGCGGGGAAGATCAGCAGACCGTAGAGCAGGCCGACGGCCACGCCGATGCACGATCCCACCAGGTAGCGCATGACATGCGGTGCCGGCGCTTCGATCGTGCCGAACAGCACGCACGCCGTGCCGACGATGGACACCGCCGTGGCGCCCTCCGACCAGCCGGTAACGATCCACAGAACGCAGCTCAGCAGTATGCCGACGAACGCGCCCAGCGCGCTGCTCAGGGCAAGCCGATGATCCCGGTGAAGTACCGCACCCTGCACATGTCGCGCAAGGCGGGCAGGTACATGCCGACGCCAGTCGGGGCGGGCAACGTACAGTTGTGCCTGCAGCACGCGGCAGTCGGCGTGGGCCAGGTCGAGCTCGGCCTGTTGCGCGACCAGCCAGGCCCGCAGCAGATCGCGCCAGCCTGTTGCATCCATGGCGCTGGCCTGTGGTGAGCGCAGCCGTGCGATGGAATCTTCCACCGCGCTGGACAGCAGCAGGACGTCCAGCATCCGGTCATGCACGGCGCGCAGGATCTGCACCTGGGTCACGCCGTGGGCGCTGTCGAAGGGCAGGTGGATGGACAGCACATGCAGCTCGAGCAGGTCGGCGGCCACTTTCGAGCGGTCCGTCGCCAGCACCGTGTCCGATGCACCGGCGCGCATGTCCCGTGTCCATCGTTCCGCATCATCCAACACGGCAGCAACCCGTGCGTGCACGCGCGACGAAACCCGGCGCGGCAGCACCAGCCCATGTACCAGCGTAGCCGCCAGGATGCCGATGGCGATTTCCTGCACCCGCGTGATGGCGACGGTGAACACGTCTCCCGGCACCATCACCGCAGGAAACCCAATCAGGCTGGTGGTATAGCCGGCCAGCAGGAACGCATACGCACGCGGCGTGCGGTCGAGCATCGCCAGATACAGGCACAGCGCCATCCACGTGGCGAGTGCGGCGCTCAGCACCAGGGGGGCATTGGCGAAACGTGGCACCAGCACGACGGTGGCGACGGCCCCGCCCACGGTACCCAGCAGGCGGAACAGGCCGCGGCTGAGGGTCGCCCCGGACAGGGGCTGCGATACCAGATAGACCGTGCCGATCACCCAGAACGGGCGATTCAGACCGATCCTTAGAGAGACATACAGTCCGAGCGACGCTGCGAGCAGGCATTTGAGCGAGAACAGCACCGCCTCCTGATCGGTCCTGAGGGTAGGGCTTTTCAACCTGGCGAATGCCTGGAACACGCGGGGACGGGCAGGGGTGGGGGAGTGCATGCGGCTCATGCTAGTGATCGGCCGCACTGGCGAATTTCGCTACAATGACAGCCAATCGCTAAAACCGGTCAATGTGAGAATGGCTCGCATTTCGCTCCCCGGCTTTGACCTGGACCCGGACGAGACCGATCGCCCGGCGGTCGCCAGCCGCCTGCAGGTGGCTGAGCACGACGCGGAAATTCCCGTGCATGAGCACCGCAAGGGCCAGCTCATTCTTGCGCTGCATGGCGCGGTGACCTGCGAAGTGGCCAATGCGTTGTGGATCGTGCCGCCCCAGTGTGGCGTCTGGATCCCGGGCGGCATGCCGCACAGCAATCGCGCCACCGCCAACGCGCGCCTGTGCTACCTGTTCGTCGAGCCCGGCGTCGTCGACCTGCCGGCGCAGTGCGTGACGCTGGGGATCTCCCCGATGCTGCGCGAGATGATCCTGCACCTGGCCGACGCGCCGCTGGACTATCCGCATGGCAGCCACACCGACCGGCTGGCGCGGGTGTTGCTGGACGAGCTGGTACAGATGCCGGCCGAGCACCTGTCGCTGCCGGTCAGCCCTCACCCGAAGGTGCGGGCGTTGGCGGCGGCGCTGTCGGCGGATCCGGCAGATCGCAGCACCATCGGCCAGTGGGCCGTGCGCCTGGCCCTGGGCGAGCGCACGTTGACCCGGCTCATCGAACGGGAAACGGGACTGTCCTTCGGGCGCTGGCGGCAGCAACTGCACCTGCTCATCGCCATTCGGGAACTCGCCGCCGGTGCACCGGTACAACGCGTTTCCGAGACGCTGGGCTATGAGTCGGTAACGGCCTTCATCACGATGTTCAAGAAAGCGCTTGGCCTTTCCCCGGCGCGGTATTTCGCGGTTCGGCTGCGCGGGCAGTAGCGGGGAACAACGGGCGAAGCCGTTGCCTGGAACTGCTACTTCGAGGTGTCGGAGACCGATTGAATCGCGGCCACCACCGCAGCGGGTTCCTCGCGCTGGAGGGTGAGGCCGGTTGCCAGGTAGCGGTGCGAGCCGCGCGTGAAGCCCGGGAAGAGCAGGGCGTGTGTGGGAGATTGTGCTGGTAGTTTTGTGAGCTATGAACACGGACTCCCTGTAGAGGAAGTCATGGGAGCCCGGCGTAGGCCGCTGAATGGCCACCGATGCTTGAATCTGTGACCGGTTACGCGACTCCACACTTGAATGTGCAAGCGTCCTCGACGATAAGGGCGGCATGTGGCACTGCCGCATTCCGGACCAGGGACGATCCGATGCACGACGCGTGGGCTCAGCTCCGCGTTCTCGTTCCCGCCGGCGCTGTGTTCGTCCAGGAAGGAGAACAGGGATGTTGGAACGACTGAAGACCCTCTCGCGTGCCGCGCTGGCGATTGTTGCCCTCGGCTGCTTCGCCCCTGCTGTGGCGCATGCGCAGGAAAGCAAGATTACGTGGCGCATTTCGCAGCCCGGCGGCAATTCGACGCAGTACAAGACCCAGCAGCAGGCGGTGCAGGCGATCAAGAGCCTTCCCGCACCCAGTCCATTCCCGCCGGAGTTCCAGTTCGGCTGGCAGTCTGTCGACAAGATCAAGTCGAAAGTTGTGGACTTGAACGGCAATACGTCGATCACCTACTGGATGGGGAAGTCGCAGCCCTCCGACCCGGACTGGTCCTACATAGGGCGTGACATATTTCCGACGGAAGAGGCGATGGTTGCCGATTTTCTTGCGGACGAACAAGCCAGCAATCCCGTGTGCCCCGGTGCAGCGGTAACTCCGTCAGGCGAGTGGTTTGCAGCTTCGCCCGATCAGGAAGGTGTCATCGAGTCGCGCTACTACGATCTGACTTCCATGGCTGGCAACAACACGGCTGAATCACCCTGCACGCCGTACACCGGAACGGTGGCGGTCGCGCGTACCCGGCGCTTGAACTGCCCGATTCCCCTCACACAGTGGTCCAACAAGCACAACGCCTGCGTCAGCGAAGAATTCGTTGCGACCATCACATCGAAGTCGCAGAAGTGCGACAAGGACGGCGGCAACGGTAACTGCCCCATGTCCCGCAACGATACAGCGGCGAACATGAGTCCGATTCCCGACAAGGACCCGGCCTCCAACGGCGGCACCTGCGACGGCAATGTCGGCAACCCATGTGATGTCAAAACGGGCGAGAAGTACGAGATCGCGCCGGACTTCGATCTGGGCTGGATCGCGCTGACGCGCTTCTATCACTCCGGCATCTCCACCTCATCCGGTGGCTTCGGTTATGGCTGGACCCATTCGCTGGGCGCCCACCTGGCACTGGATGGCGTTGACAGTGTGGGCATCATTGAAAGTACCGGTTTCCAGCGTGCATTCAAGAAAATCGGGCAAGCCTATGAGGTGGACGACGACAGTGGTGACCGTCTGGTCCAGAACGGCAACTGGACACTGTACTCGGCGGATTCCATCTCTACCTTCGGCGTGGACGGGCGTCTTGCAGCCAAGCGCTTCCAGGATGGCACGTCGCTGACCTACATCTACGACGACAGCGATCGCCTTGCGGCGGTCACCCACAGCAGTGGCCGCACACTGGAGTTCGTTTACCAGTCCAACGATTATGAGGCGCTGATCAGTTCGGTGCTGGTCGAAGGCATTGCGCTCGCCACCTATACCTACACGCCGCAGAACCAGGTCGCCACGGTGACCTATGCGGGTGGTGGTGTGCGGACATATCACTACGAGAACCAGGACTTCCCCCAGCACCTGACCGGCATCACCGCCGAGGACGGTCGCCGCTACAGCACCTTTACCTACGATTCCATCGGTCGTGTGATCTCCAGTCAGCATGCCGGCGGTGCCGATGGCGTGACACTGGCCTACAGCCCCAATGGTGGTGCGGTGGTGACCGACGCGCTGGGGCGGCAGACCGATTACACCCTGACACCTGGCGGCGACACCGCGCCGTCGCGCAAGGTAACCGGCCTGACGGATTCGCAGGGAACCGTCAGCCGGACCTACTACGACCAGAGTGTCGACTTCCGCCGGCGCCTGGATACCTACACCGATCGCCGCGGTATCCAGACCAAGCACACCTATGCGCAGGGTTCCGATCCGGTGAGCGGTCGTGCCGTCAGCATCCATACCGTGACCGAAGCGTTCGGCCTGCCCGAGCAGCGTGTGGTGACCACGGCGCGCGACGTCGAAACCAATGCGGTCCTGACCACCCGGATCGGTAGCCGCGAAACCCGCACGGCCTTCAATTCCCGACGCCAGCCGACGGCCAACACGGTGACGACACCGCTTCCGGTCAGACGCGCATCACCAGCTACACGTACTGCGAAGCCGCTGATGTGGCAGCGGCAGGCAGCTGCCCGGTGGAGGGGCTGCTGAAGAGTGTGGATGGCCCGCGCACGGATGTGGCCGATGCCGTTACCTATGCCTATTACTCGGCGGATGATGCAGGGTGCGCGATCGGAGGTGCCTGCACCTATCGCAAGGGCGACCTGCGCAGCGTGACCAATGCGCTGGGCCAGACGGTCGAGACTCTGGCCTACGACGCGTTCGGGCGGCCGTTGTCGGTCAAGGATGCCAACGGCGTGGTCACCGACTACACCTACCATGCCCGCGGCTGGCCAACCTCGGTCACCGTGCGCGGCGCGACCACTGCCGAGGATCGGGTCACCCAGCTGAGCTACTGGCCAACCGGCCAGGTGCAGAGAATCACCGAGCCGGATGGCAGCAGCGTGTCCTACGTCTACGATGCTGCGCTGCGCTTGACCGACATCGAGGACAACGCGGGCAACACGATTAACTACACGCTGGACAATGCCGGCAATCGCCTCAAGGAAGACACGCTGGATACTGGCGGCACCCTGCGCCGTACCCTGGCACGGACGTTCAACACGCTCGGCCAGTTGACCGCACTGAAGGGCGCCGGCAATCACGCTACCGGCTTTGCCTACGATGCCAACGGCAACCCGCAGACCGTGACCGATGCCCTGCAGCGTGTGACCAGCCAGCAGTACGACCCGCTGAACCGCCTGGCCCAGACTCTGCAGGACGTCGGCGGCGTGGCGGCGGAGATCCGCAGCCAGTACAACGCGCTGGACCAGGTCACCCAGGTCACCGACCCGAAGGGCCTGCACACCACTTATGCCTATAACGGCTTCGGTGATCTGACCGGGCAAGTCAGCCCGGACAGTGGCGCCAGCAACTACACCGTGGACGCCGCCGGCAACCGCAAGACGGCCACCGACGCACGTGGCGTCACCGCTACCTATCACTACGATGCACTCAACCGCCTGATCGGCATTGCCTACCCGGACCCCAATCTGGACGTGGGCTACAGCTATGACGTGGCGCCGGCCGCCTGTGCCACCGACGAGCGCTTTGCCAAGGGACGCCTGGGGCAGGTGCTGCATGCCAATGGCAGCACCCAGTACTGCCATGACCGCTTCGGCCAGGTCACCCGCAAGGTGCAGACCGTCAACGGCGTTGCCAGCACACTACGCTATGCTTACAGCAAGTCGGGTCGCCTGAGTGCGTTGACCTACCCCGACGGCAGCGTGGCCGACTACGTGCGCGATACCCAAGGGCGCATCAGCCAGATCGGTCTGACCCGCCCCGGCCAGGCGCGCCAGATCGTGGTGAACAACGTGACCTACGCGGCCTTCGGCCCGGCGACGGGCTGGACCTACGGCAACGGCCGCCAGCTGCAGCGTCCGTTGGATCTGGATTACCGCCCGCAGGCGGTGCATGACCCGGCCGCAGGCGGCCTGTCGCTCGGCTATGGCTATGACCCGGTCGGTTCGATCACCGAGCTGAAGAACGGCACAGGCTCAACGGTACTCGCCAAGTACGCCTACGACGCGCTGGGCCGCCTGACCCAGACCCAGGACGGCGCGACCGGCACGCCGATTGAAACCTATGCCTACGACGCCACCGGCAATCGCACCGCGCTGACCACCTCGGTAGGCACCGCCAGCTACACCTACCCCGCAACCAGTCACCGGCTGACCGCCGTGGACGGCGAAGCGCGCAACCATGACGCAGTGGGCAACACCACCAGCATCGGCGGCAAGACGTTCATCTACAACGACGCCAACCGCATGAACGCGGTGAAGCAGGGCAATGCCGTACTGGAAAGCTACGGTTACAACCACCGCGGTGAACGCGTTCTGCGGACCCCGGCCGGTGGCGCAGCACGGATCACCTTGTACGACGAAGCAGGGCAGTGGCTGGGCAATTACTCGGCCACGGGCCAGGCGCAGCAGCAGGCCATCTGGCTGGACAACTACCCGGTGGCGTTGATCAGCGTGCCGAGCGCCGGCGTGCCGGAACTTGCCTACGTGCAGCCGGATCATCTGGGCACGCCGCGCGTGGTGATCGATCCGGTGCGTGATGTGGCGATCTGGGAGTGGAGCAACAAGAGCGAGGTGTTCGGCAACCAGATCCCAAGTGCCGATCCAGATGGCGATGGTGTGGCGTTCGAACTGGCGCTGCGCTTCCCGGGCCAGCAGGCGACGGATGCGAGTGGGCTGTTCTACAACTACCAGCGGGAATACGACCCTGCAGTGGGGCGGTATTCGCAGAGTGATCGCATTGGACTCAGGGGCGGGATCAGCACATACGGATACGCAGGTGGCGTCCCGTCGTCTTTGATAGATCCACTTGGTTTGTGTCCCTGCGAGTGCGTCGACTACTTAGGCATGACGTTCGGTGTGGCAGACGTCACCTTTGGAGGCTTGGAAGCTGTGAATGGCGCAGGAGCAACCATTGCCGGTGTTTTGTCTCTGCAGCCCGAAGTTGCAATCCCCGGATTCCTGGTAATGGTGAATGGTGGAGCAACGGCGTACGATGGAGTGTCAGCGATACAAACCGCTCAAGATGGAAAGGAAAGAGAATCCATCTACACCGAGGTGGGCGGGGAGTTGCTGGGGCCAGTTGGCGCGAAGACGGGAGAGCTGTTGTCGTTTGGCTTGACGTTCAGCGGTCACCTTAAGGCCACACGGAAACTGTTGCAACGCGTAGCCACTGACAAGGATGCACTGGATGCCATGAAGGCGGTGAAGGATGTTTCGGGTGGGTCCGGGTGCAATTGCAAATAATGGAGATGATATGCATATGCGCAAGAAAATATTTAATTGGCTTGGTTTGTTGTTCTTTGCGCTAATCTTCTTGAGGTCCTCGTCCTATCTTGTATTGAAGGCGTATGCGATTGGCCACCTTGAGAGGGGCGATTATTTTGTAATGTTGCCAATGGCGCTGGGGTCGCTCCTGATCTGCGGCATGTTTATGGCAATTATTATTAAAGGAGTGAAAGCCAATCGGTAAGCTCCGCCTCGGTTGATGCGTACCTGAATGGCTATCGGCGTGAGACGTCGCAGTGCGTACTGAGGATCCGAGGATGCCAAAGGTGAGGTGTGCCGCAGCTGTCATGGCCGGTCTGGTTCTGGCCGGCTGTGCAACATTGGGTGGCGATATGATCGTGCGCGTCTCGGGAAGCGTGCCGCCAGGTCAGGGTGACGTTCGCGCTCTCGATTGTGAGCTGAGCATGCTCGGGGAGGGCGAAGGTGTAGTTTCGTCGAAACCGGTTGGAAGCACATTCTCGGTCCCCATGATGGTCGTTGCAGGGCCGGAACCCCAGAGCTAGCAATTCGCCGTTGAATGCAGGGACGGCCGGAGGTTCGCGTCCAAGCCGGTGCAGATCAGTAGTCGGCGGTCCTATGCCCGGGATCTCAATCTTGGGGAGCTTCAGGAGCGGTGAGAGAGAGGAAGGGGCGACCGGGGTCGCACCTCCGTGGTATGCATCTGACGGATTCCAGTGGATGAATGAAGATTTCAACTTGCTCGAATGGTGTGACGCCACGTTGCTGGCCATCAACATTGACAGGAGCAAACCTGGCGTATGCGACGAGGTAAAGGTCCACGTGCGCTGGCCGGACGGCCGGCAGGCAACCGTCTGCTTCTCGGAAGCCTACGGGTGCTCGGCGCTCATGAACTTCGGCGTACTGGGGGAGGAGGGAATAGAGTTCGCCAGGGTCGAGGACGACGAGCCGGGGCTTGCTCATCTTCTTGATCGTTGGAAGGCGGTCGGCTATCCGTTGTCCGGCCTGAAATGTTTCCGTATCGAGACCACCTCGACCGGAAGCGTAATTCTCATCTACGCCAGGACATGGCGGATCGAGCATCTGCCGATGGCGGGTGCAGTGCGCTGAAGGACATTCCGTGCCCAGATTCCTCACCCCCGACAAGGTCTCCCTCATCCGGCGGAAGGCGCCTGAGAAGACCGAGCGGAGATGTCCTTGGGGTCATGATTTTTGGCCCTGCGGCGACGTTGGCTGCCACACTCTGCAAATTGGGGCCTTGATGATGAGGATCCTGACAGCACTACTTCTGATTGGAGTCGGACTTGGATTCTCTGGCGGCGCACGGGCTGTAGGAAAGCGGCCCTTCAAGATGATCCAGTTCTGCGTGCATGACCAGGAGGGCGTGAATCGGTTCAAGCAGACCCTCAGCTCTATCGCCAAGGACGAAGGAATGCAGTACTTCGATGGCAGCGCTGAATTGGATCGCCAGCTTGCCAGGGCAAAGGTGGACGTGAAGCGCCCTGTCGTCTACGTCGGAGTGAAGCGGGAAGATGGCTCAGGACTGGAGGCGGGGAACCTCGGATTGGATCGTTTCGAGATAGCTATCGGCTTCTCTGAAGGGAAGATGCCCGCCGAGGCACGGTCATTTTCTGTTCGCGTCGAACGCACCTTGGCCGAGCGCTGGAAGGTACTCGCGATTCCCTCGGCGAAGGGCGCTACGCCGCTGGCATGTCGGGTGGAAGGCGGTTCTCGCTGAAGGGCATTGCGCATGGCATTCACCCTTCGGGCTGCAACCGCCCCACCGCCTGGGCGCACAACGACTGGCAGGCCATGACCAATCCCTCCATCACCCGGTCGCCCACGTACTGCCCGGGTTCGCCGTTCTGCCGGGTGCGTTCCGCCGCCAGCAGCATTTCCAGCACCACCCGCAACCCGGTTAACGCACAATCGGCATCGGCCAGGGCCAAGCAGCGCCCGGGCAGCTGATGCCGCTCCGGTTGCCAGCCGGCGCCACGCTAAGGTGGCGCCGGCTGGCAAGCGCATACATCAACATCAACTCGGGTGTTCGAAGCCCGGCCACCCTTTTCCGGTGGCACGCCATCTGAGCCCCTGGCGCTGTGCAATGCCAATCAGATGAGTTGCAAACATCACTCGATTGGAGACGCTTTTGACATTGTCCTACGCTGTTAAGCCCCGCCAGTGCTGGCTGGCGTAGTGATCCGCCCGCAACGTGCAATCTGCGACAGGTGTCGAGGTTGTCACGGCGAACGGGACGGGCGGGGAGGGCCTATCACGACAGGCGGTGCCAATTCAGCTGCGGGCTGTCCCGGGTTGACGCTTTCAACGCCCCAGCGCACTCTGCGGGCTGGGGTCGACAACCCGTTCAGGGGCAGGGCTGCAGGGTGGTACCAGGAGGCGGAACAGCCATGAGCCAACTCACCGACAGCTTCGGACGCAGCTTTCCGTACCTGCGCTTGTCGCTCACCGAAGCCTGCAACTTCCGGTGCAGCTACTGCCTGCCCGACGGCTACCAGGCCGATGGCCACCCGCGTTTCCTGCAGGTGGAGGAGATCGGCCGCCTGGTGCGGGCCTTTGCCGCACTGGGCATGAGCAAGATCCGCCTGACCGGTGGCGAGCCCAGCCTGCGCAAGGATCTGGACGAGATCATCGCCACCGTGGCGGCGGTGCCGGGCATCCGCAAGGTGGCCATCACCACCAATGGCACGCTGCTGCCGCGACGCTTGCCGGGTTGGCACCGGGCCGGGCTGACCGCGCTGAACGTGAGCATGGACAGCCTGCAGCGCGAGCGTTTCCACACCATCACCGGGCACGACCGCCTGCCGGAAATCCAGCAGGGCCTGGCCCTGGCGCAGGCGTTGGGCCTGCAAGCGATCAAGCTCAACGCGGTACTGCTGCGTGGCCTGAACGACGACGAGCTGCCGCAGTGGATGGATTACCTGCGAGACCGCCCCTTCAGCGTGCGCTTCATCGAACTGATGCGCACCGGCGACAACGAAGCCTATTTCCAGCGCCACCACCTGCGCGCCGATCGGGTGATCGAGCAGCTGCTGGCCGCTGGCTGGCACGAGCGCCCGCGCGCCGCCGATGCCGGCCCGGCGCGCGAGTTCGGCCACCCCGACCATCGCGGCAGCATCGGCATCATCGCCCCGTATTCGCGTGACTTCTGCAAGGGCTGCAACCGCCTGCGGGTGACCGCCAAGGGTGACCTGCGGCTGTGCCTGTTCGGGGAGTTCGGCGTGCCGCTGCGCCCGCTGCTGCAGCGCGACGAGGACCACGACGCGCTGCTGGCACGCATCATCCCCCAGCTTGGCCTGAAAGCGGCCGGGCATGGACTGCACCAGGGCCAGACCGGGCTGACCCCGCACCTGGCCTCGATCGGAGGATGAGCAACACGATGAGTGGGGAATTGAATGCGGCCTTCCACATG